>DATMJR010000146.1:0-13376 GCA_035553775.1 Miltoncostaeaceae bacterium
CCTCGGGGCGCTGGTGCTCGTACCCGGGGAGGACTGAGCCGTGGCCGCGTCCGGCGCCGCGCCGCCCCGGCGCCGGACGCGGCCACGGCTCAGTCCTCCCCGGGTACGAGCACCAGCGCCCCGAGGGGCGGCACGGTGAGCAGCAGCGACACCGGGTGGCCGAAGGCCGGGATGGGCAGCGCCTCGGCGCCGCCGAAGTTGCCGACCCCCCCGCCGCCGTACTCGGCGGCGTCCGTGTTCAGCACCTCGCGCCAGCGCCCGGAGACGGGCACGCCGAGCCGGTGGTTCTCGCGGGGGATGGGCGTGAAGTTGAGGACGACCAGCGCCACCTCGCCCGCGGGCCCGTGGCGCAGGTAGCTGAGCACGCTCTGGTCGGCGTCGTTGGCGTCGACCCAGCCGAAGCCCTCGTGCGAGAAGTCCCAGGCGTGCAGCGCGGGGAGGTCGCGGTAGAGCCGGGCCAGGTCGCCCACGAGCCGCTCCATGCCGGCGTGCGGGGGGAGTTCCCGCAGGTGCCAGTCGAGGCTGCGCTCGTGCGCCCACTCCTGCCCCTGGGCGATCTCGGCGCCCATGAACAGCAGCTTCTTGCCGGGCACGGTGAACTGGTACGTGTAGAGCAGCCGCAGGTTGGCGAACCGCTGCCAGTCGTCGCCGGGCATCTTGCCGAGCAGCGATCCCTTGCCGTGCACCACCTCGTCGTGGGAGAGCGGCAGCAGGAAGTTCTCGGTGAAGGCGTAGACCCCGCGGAAGGTGAGCTCGCCGTGGTGGTGGCGCCGGTGGATCGGGTCGCGGGACATGTACTGGAGCGTGTCGTGCATCCAGCCCATGTCCCACTTCACGCCGAAGCCCAGGCCGCCCACGTACACCGGACGCGACACGCCGGGCCACGCCGTTGACTCCTCGGCGTAGGTCTGGGTGCCCGGCTGGGTGCGGTAGACCTCCTCGTTGAGGCGCCGCAGGAACGAGATGGCCTCCAGGTTCTCCCGGCCGCCGAACTCGTTGGGGATCCACTCGCCCGCCTGCCGGGAGTAGTCCCGGTAGAGCATCGACGCGACCGCGTCCACGCGCAGGCCGTCGGCGTGGTACCGGTCCAGCCAGAACAGGCCGCTCGACAGCAGGAACGAGCGCACCTCGTGGCGCCCGTAGTTGAAGATGAGCGAGTCCCAGTCCTTGTGGTGGCCCTCGCGCGGGTCCGCGTGCTCGTACAGGTGCGTGCCGTCGAAGTACGACAGGCCGTGCTCGTCGGACGGGAAGTGCGACGGCACCCAGTCGAGGATCACCCCGACGCCCGCCTGGTGGAGGGTGTCGACGAGGAACATCAGGTCCTCGGGGGTTCCGTAGCGGCTGGTGGGCGCGAAGTACCCGGTGGTCTGGTAGCCCCAGGACCCGTAGAACGGGTGCTCCATCAGCGGCAGGAACTCGACGTGCGTGAACCCGAGGCGGGTCACGTGCTCGGCCAGGCGCGGCGCGATCTCCCGGTAGCTCAGCGACCGGTTGCCGTCCTCGGGCACGCGGGCCCAGGAGCCGAGGTGGACCTCGTAGATCGAGATGGGGGCGTCGAGGGCGTTGCGCTCCTCGCGCTGCGCCATCCACTCGCCGTCGCCCCACTCGTACTGCGGCTGCCACACGATGGACGCCGTCAGCGGCGGCGTCTCGGTGTGCAGGGCGAGGGGGTCGGCCTTGTCGACCGCGTAGCCGTGCTGTGCGACGACCCGGTACTTGTAGCGGGTGCCCGGCCCCACGTTCGGCACGAAGCCCTGCCAGATGCCGGAGGCGGCGCGGGGCACGAGCGGAGCGCTGGAGGGGTCCCAGCCGTTCCAGTCGCCGATCACGGAGACCGCGCGGGCGGAGGGCGCCCACACGGCGAAGTGCGTCCCCTGGACGCCCTCGTGCGTCGCGGGATGCGCGCCCAGGACGTCGGCCAGCCGCAGATGGCTGCCCTCGTTGAACAGGTAGACGTCCTGGTCGCCGATGAACGTCGTCCCGGGGTCGACGACCCCGGAGCCAGGCGTGTGCGTGGTCATTCGTTCTCCAGGAGTTGGAGGATGCCCCGCAACGGGACCCCGACCCAGTCCGGCCGGCTGTTCAGCTCGTACCCGAGCTCGTAGATGGCCTTCTCGAGCAGGAACACGTCGAGCAGCTGCGCCGTCTCCTCGCGGCTCTCCGGCACGTGCCCGGCGCCCTCGGACACCTCGAGGTAGGAGCGCAGGAAGGCGGACGCGACCCACGAGTACCAGTGGCGCCCCCACCGCTCGAGCAGCTGGTACGGGTCGCTGCCCGGGTCGACCAGACCCCGCTCCACCGCGTCCTGCAGACCCACGTTCCAGGCGTAGTCGAAGGACCGCAGCATCCCCGCGACGTCGCGCAGCGGGGAGCGCTTGATGCGGCGGTCGGCGAGCGAGCGGGCGGGCTCGCCCTCGAAGTCGATGATCACGAAGTCCTTGCCGGTGTGCAGCACCTGCCCCAGGTGGAGGTCCCCGTGGTACCGGGTGCGCAACCCCGCGCCGCGCAGGCCGGTCACCGCGCCCAGGCGGCCGCTCAGCTCGGGCGCCCGCTCCAGCAGGCGGTCGGCGAGCTCCCGGTCGCCCGGTGCGAGCCCCGCGAGGCCCCGGCGCAGCAGGCGGATGGTGCGCCGCTCCTGGTTGCGCAGGCTCTGGGCGGTGGCGCGCAGGTAGAGCGACACCGTGGGCTCGGGGGTGAAGGCGGGGTCCCCGCCGTCGGCGGCGAGCGCCAGGTGCAGCTCGGCCACCCGCGCGCCGAGCAGCTCGGCCGAGCGCAGGTACGCCTCGCTGGTCTCCCGCGCCGTCCCGGGCACCTCCCGCGCGGCGAGGTCCATGACGGGTGCCGTCGGGTCCCAATCGGTATCGGTGGGCTCCTCGCCCCCGCCGGCGAGCGCCCGCTCGTAGAACCGGCCGAGCTCGTCGCGGGTGTACGTCCACGCGTCGCCCTCGTTGGGCACCAGGTCGTGCACGATCGCCAGCGTCCGCCCGCCCGCGCCCGCGCGCCCGAACTCCAGCGCGCCCAGCACCGCCGGCGCGTGCGGGAAGCCGTGCCGGTTGAGGTGCATCCCGATCTCGTAATCCGGGTTGAGGCCCTCCTCGGCCCGCCGGAACATCTTCAGGATCAGCCGGTGGCCGTACACGATCGAGGTGTTGCTCTGCTCGGCGTGGAACAGGTTCGGCTCCAGCGGGCCCTCGGCCTCGCGCAGCACGGCGCGCATCGCCGCCGCCGGGCGCCCGACGACGTAGGCGCCGTCGACGCTGACCCGGCGCTTGCGGGTGATGGCGTCCAGCAGCAGGCTCAGGAAGCGGCGGTCGAACATCCCGTCCACCAGCGCCGCGGGCTCGTCGCCCGTGGTGGTCAGGTGGGCGATCACGGCCTCGGGCTGGTCCTGCACGGACTGGGCGGCGCGCTCGCCGCGCAGGGCGACCATCGGCAGGACGTAGGTCTCGGGCTCGCCCTCCAGGTAGCTCACCTCGATCAGGCCGAGCATCGCCGGCTCGCCGTCGGCGCCGAGCGGCAGCAGGTCGGTGATGCGCATCGCCGCGAGGCTGCGCGCCTTGCCCGCGTACCAGCGCCGCTCGGGCACGAACGAGGTGACCGCCGCCTCGAGGGCGGCGCGGTTGCGCGGCGCGAAGACCGCGTCCAGCCGCCCCTGCACGGCGATGCTCGGCCGTCGCCGGCGCCCGCGCAGCAGGTTGCGCGTCGGCTCCTCCAGCAGCAGCCACAGGAACTGGTGGGGACCCAGCGTCAACAGGTACGGCAGGTCGCCGATCGCCGGGAAGTGCGTCTGCCCGAACAGCTCGCGCGGCACCAGCCCCTTCCACCGCGACAGGTCGAGCTCGGCGTGCTGGGCGAACCGCGACAGGTTGGCCGCCACCAGCACCTGCTCGTCCCCGTGGGTGCGCACGAACGCGAGGATGCGGTGGTTGTCCGTCTCGAGGAAGTCGATCGCCCCCCGGCCGAACACGCGGTGCCGGCGCCGCAGCGCGATGACGCGCCGCATCCACCACAGCAGCGACTCCGGGTTGGCCTGCTGGGTCTCGACGTTGACCGTCTCGTAGTTGAACTCGGGGTCGATGATCACGGGCAGCGGCAGCCGCTGCGGGTTCACCGACGAGAACCCCGCGTTGCGGTCCGGGCTCCACTGCATCGGCGTGCGCACGCCGTTGCGGTCACCCAGGTACACGTTGTCGCCCATCCCGATCTCGTCGCCGTAGTAGACGATCGGGGTCCCGGGCAGCGACATCAGCAGCCCGTTGAGCAGCTGGATCTTCGCCCGGTTGTTGCCCATGAGCGGGGCCAGCCGGCGCCGGATGCCGAGGTTGATGCGGGCCTGCCGGTCGTGGGCGTAGACCCGGTACATGAAGTCGCGCTCCTCGTCGGTGACCATCTCCAGGGTCAGCTCGTCGTGGTTGCGCAGGAAGACCGCCCACTGGCTGGAGGACGGGATCGGCGGCGTCTGCTGGAGGATGTCCACGATCGGGAACCGGTCCTCCATCTGCAGCGCCATGAACAGGCGCGGCATCACCGGGAAGTGGAACGCCATGTGGCACTCGTCGCCCTCGCCGAAGTACTCGGCGGCGTCCTCGGGCCACTGGTTCGCCTCGGCGAGCAGCATCCGGTCGGCGAAGTTGTCGTCGATGTGCTGCCGCAGCCGCTTCAGGAACGCGTGCGTCTCGGGGAGGTTCTCGCACATCGTGCCCTCGCGCTCGTACAGGTAGGGCACGGCGTCCAGACGCAGCCCGTCGACGCCCTGCTCGAACCAGAAGTCCAGCGCGCGGATGACCGCCCGCTGCACCTCGGGGTTCTCGAAGTTGAGGTCGGGCTGATGGGAGTAGAAGCGGTGCCAGTAGTACGACTGGGCCACCGGGTCCCAGGACCAGTTCGAGCTCTCGAAGTCCTGGAAGATGATCCGCGCGTCGCGGTAGCGGTCGGGCGTGTCGCTCCACACGTAGAAGCGCCCCCACCGGGTGTTCGGCCCGGCCCGCCGCGCGCGCTGGAACCAGGGGTGCTGGTCGGAGGTGTGGTTGAGCACCAGCTCGGTGATGACCCGCATCCCGCGGCGGTGCGCCTCGCGCAGCACCAGCTTGAAGTCGCGCATCGAGCCGTAGGACGAGTTGATGCCCGTGAAGTCCGCGATGTCGTACCCGTCGTCCTTGCCCGGGGAGGGGTAGAACGGCAGCAGCCACAGGGCCGAGACCCCGAGGTCGTGCAGGTAGTCGAGCTTGCGCAGCAGGCCCTGGAAGTCGCCGACGCCGTCGCCGTCCGCGTCGTAGAACGACCGGACGTGCAGCTGGTAGATGACCGCGTCCTTGAACCAGAGCGGGTCGGAGACGGTGCCGTCGTGGATCACCGCTCAGCCGCCCGAGTCGAAGTCGTCCTCGTTCCGCACCCGCGGATGGATCTGGAACACGTGGGCGGGCAGCACGTGGGGGTCGAGCCGCACGAAGTTGTTCGCCCCCTGCCAGGTGTAGCGCGCACCGCCCAGCAGGTCGTGCACCTGGTAGGCCCCGGCGTCGTCCAGCCCGAGCGCGCCGAGGTCGAGCTGCGTCCAGCCGGACTGGGTGTCGTACGGGTCGAGGTTGACCACGCACACGATCACGTCGCCGGCCCCGTCGGTCTTGGAGTAGCACAGGAGCCGGTCGTTGTCGGTGGGGTGGAACACCAGCGACGTGTTGCTCTGCAGCGCCGGGTGGTCGCGGCGGGCGGCGTTGAGCCGGGAGATGATGCCGCGCAGGCTCCACTCCGAATCCCGGTCCCAGTGCCGGATCTGGTACTTCTCGGAGTCCAGGTACTCCTCGCCGCCGGGGTCGCGCGGGCGCCACTCCGACAGCTCGAAGGCCGGGCCATAGACGCCGTAGCTCGCCGCCAGCGTCGCCGCCAGCGCCGCGCGGATGACGAACGCGGGGCGGCCGCCGGTCTGCAGGTATTCGGTGAGGATGTCGGGCGTGTTCGGCCAGACGTTCGGGCGGAAGTAGTCGGCGAGCTCGGTGCGGGTGAGCTCGGTGAGATACTCCGTGAGGTCCCAGCGCGCGTTGCGCCAGGCGAAGTAGGTGTAGGACTGGCTGAAGCCGAGCTTCGCCAGCCGGTTCATCACCTTGGGTCGGGTGAACGCCTCGGCGAGGAACAGCACGTCCGGGTGCGCCTCCCGCACGTCCGCGATGAGCCACTCCCAGAAGCCGAACGGCTTGGTGTGGGGGTTGTCCACGCGGAAGACCCGCACCCCGAGGTCGATCCAGACCTGCACGACGTCCCGGATCGCGCGCCAGAGCGCCGGCCAGTCGTCGGTCTCGAAGTCGATCGGGTAGATGTCCTCGTACCGCTTGGGCGGGTTCTCGGCGTACTGCACCGTGCCGTCGGGCCGGTGGCGGAACCACTGCGGGTGCGCGCGCACCCAGGGGTGGTCGGGCGCGCACTGCAGGGCGAGATCGAGCGCCAGGTCGATCCCGCGCGCGCGGCACGCGTCCGCGAGCCGCCGCACGTCCTCGTGCGTGCCGAGGTCGGGGTGGACGGCGTCGTGGCCGCCCTCCTCGGCGCCGATCGCCCACGGGCTGCCCACGTCGCCGGGCTCCGCCTGGGTGGCGTTGTTGCGGCCCTTGCGCTTGGTGTGGCCGATGGGGTGGATCGGCGGCAGGTACAGGACGTCGAACCCCATGTCCGCCACGTAGTCCAGCTGGTCGGCGACGTCGGCGAGGGTGCCGTGACGGCCGGGGTCCGGCGACCAGGAGCGCGGGAACAGCTCGTACCAGGCCGAGAAGCGCGCCCGCTCCCGGTCGACCCACACCTCGAGCTCGCGCCCGTACGCGGTCGCGAAGCGGCGGTCGGGGTGCCGGTCGGCCACCTCGGAGGTGCTCGCGTCCAGGGCCAGCGCCACGCGGTCCGACTGGGCGCCGTCGCGCTCGAGGCGCTCGGCCAGCTCGCCGAGCACCGCGCGGTCGTCCCCGCCGGCGCGTGCGGCCGCCTCCCGCAGCAGGGCGGCGCCGATCCGCAGGTCCACCTCGACGTCCTGGCCGGCCTCGGCCTTGCGCCCCAGCCCGCGCCGCCAGGTGGCGAAGTGGTCCACCCAGGCCTCGATCGTGAAGCGGTGCGTCCCCATGCTCTCCACGGGGAACACCGCACGCCAGCGGTCGTTGACCAGCGGCTGCATGGGCGTCTCGGCCCACTCGCCCTCGGGGGCGCGGTGGCGCAGCACCGCGCGCACCACGTCGTGCCCGTCGGCGAACACGTCGGCCTCCACGGCGACCGTCTCGCCCACGACGCGCTTGGCGGCGAACCGCCCGGCGTCGATCTCCGGGCGCACGCCCTCGATCACCGCGCGGCGGCGTCCGTCCGGGTCGGCGGGCAGGGGGACGGCGGGGCGCGCGCGCACCACCGCGCCCGTGTCCGGGGTGGCGGCGTCCGGAACCTTCGGCACGGTGGCGCACGTTACCCCTCGCACCGCGTCGCGGAAACCTGCCGGAGGGCCGGTGCGACGCCGCGGTGACATGGCCCGCGGGCCCGCCCGGGCGCCGGGCGGGGTGCCCCCGGGCCGGCCCTCGCGGTGCGGTAGCGTCCGCCCGGCCGCGGGACCCCCCGCGCCGCGCACCGGAGGCAGCCCACGATGAGGATGTGGCCCGGACGCCCGTTCCCCATGGGCGCCACCTGGGACGGGCAGGGCACGAACTTCTCGCTCTTCAGCGAGAACGCCGACCGCGTGGAGCTGTGCCTGTTCGACGACTACGGCGTCGAGACGCGCGTGACCATGGACGAGCAGACCGCCTTCAACTGGCACTGCTACCTGCCGGGGGTGGGTCCGGGGCAGCGCTACGGCTATCGGGTCTGGGGCCCCTACGAGCCCGGCCGGGGCCACCGGTTCAACCCCGCGAAGCTCCTGATCGACCCCTACGCCAAGGCCATCGAGGGCGACGTGGACTGGGCCGCGGCCAACGTCCTGCCGTACGTGCCCACCGGCACGCCCGACGACGACCTGGAGCCCGACGACGAGGACGACGCCGACGCGGTGCCCCGCTGCGTGGTCATCGACCCCAACTTCGACTGGGAGGACGACCGGAACCCCGGCACCCCCTGGCACCAGACCGTCATCTACGAGCTGCACGTCAAGGGGTTCACCAAGCGGTTCCCCGGCCTGCCCGAGCACCTGCGCGGCACCTACGCCGGGCTCGCCTCGGACGAGGTGGTCGCGTACCTGCGGTCGCTCGGGGTGACCGCGGTGGAGCTGCTGCCCGTGCACCACTTCGCCTCCGAGGCGCACCTGGTGCAGCGGAGGCTGACCAACTACTGGGGCTACAGCTCGATCGGCTACCTCGCGCCCCACTCCGAGTACGCCGCCACGGGTCGCCGCGGCGAGCAGGTGCGCGAGTTCAAGGGGATGGTCAAGGCCCTGCACCGGGCGGGGATCGAGGTGATCCTCGACGTCGTCTACAACCACACGGTCGAGGGCAACCACATGGGGCCGATGCTCTCGTTCCGGGGCATCGACAACATCTCGTACTACCGGCTGATGCCGCAGGATCCGCGCTACTACATGGACTTCACCGGGACCGGCAACAGCCTCAACCCGGTCCATCCCAGCGTGCTGCGGCTGATCATGGACAGCCTGCGCTACTGGGTGACCGAGTGCCACGTCGACGGCTTCCGCTTCGACCTGGCGTCGGCGTTGGCGCGCGAGTTCTACGACGTCGACCGGCTCTCGTCGTTCTTCGACATCATCCACCAGGACCCGGTGCTGTCGCAGGTGAAGCTCATCGCCGAGCCCTGGGACGTGGGCCCGGGCGGCTACCAGGTGGGCAACTTCCCGGTCCTCTGGTCGGAGTGGAACGGGCTGTACCGCGACGAGGTGCGCGACTTCTGGCGCGGGCACGGCCGCATCGGGCAGTTCGCCGCGCGGCTCTCGGGCTCGTCGGACCTGTACCAGCGCGACGGCCGGCGACCCTTCGCGTCGATCAACTTCGTCACCGCCCACGACGGCTTCACGCTCAACGACCTGGTCTCGTACAACCACAAGCACAACGAGGCCAACGGCGAGGGCAACCGCGACGGCACCGACGACAACCGGTCGTGGAACTGCGGCGTGGAGGGCCCCACCGACGACCCGGGCGTCGCGGCCCTGCGCCGGCGCCAGCAGCGCAACTTCCTGACCACGCTGATCCTGTCGATCGGCACGCCGATGATCACCGCCGGCGACGAGTTCGCCCGCACGCAGGGCGGCAACAACAACGCGTACTGCCAGGACAACGAGATCTCCTGGGTGGACTGGGAGCTCGACGAGGAGCGGGAGCGGCAGCTCGCCTTCACCAAGCGCCTGCTGGCGCTGCGGGCCCGCCACCCGGTGTTCCGGCGGCGGTGGTTCCTGACGGGGCAGGCCTCGTCCCCGGGGGGACTCCCGGACGTGTGGTGGTTCCGCCGGGACGGCCGCCGCATGACCGCGCACGACTGGGAGTCGCCCGACAGCCGGCAGCTCGGGATGTTCCTCAACGGCGAGGAGATCCGGCGCCGCGATGAGCGCGGCGACCGCATGGTCGACGACTCGTTCATCCTGCTGATGAACGCCGGTCACGAGGACGTGACCTTCCGGCTGCCCGCGCGCCGCTATGGCCGCCGGTGGATCGTGGAGCTGACGACCGTGGCCCCGACGGGGGGCTCACCGGGGCGGGTGCTCGGGTTCGGCGAGGAGGTCCCGGTGGCCTCCCGCTCGATCGCCGTACTGCGCCGCGACCTCTGACGCCGCCGCGGCCGGGCCGCGGCGGCGTCACCGGTACCCTCACGCCCCGGGAGGCGGGCCCAGGATCGTGATCCCGTGCTCGGCCGCCAGGGCCGCCATGGCGGCGGGGTCGGGCGGGGCCGAGGGAGCGGGCAGGCCCGTCCCCGCACACGGGGTGCCGGCGGCGCGCACGAACCGCTCGAAGCCGCCGGGCGCGGCGAGCACCAGCGCCCTCACGCCCTCCGCGGCCGGGGCGAAGCTGTGCGCCACCCCCGCCGGGATCCACGCGAAGTCCCCCGGCTGAAGGGTGGTCGTCTCCCCCTCGACCAGGACGTCCATGCTCCCGGCCAGCACCAGGAACCCCTCCGCGTCGGCCTCGTGGCGGTGCACAGGGGGGGCACCGGAGGCGGGGGCCTCCATCTCGATGACGCACAGGGCGCCATCGGTGTCCTCGGATGCGGCCAGCACGCTGTAGCGGCTCGACAGGAGCGCGCGGCTGTCCCCCCGGCCGGCGCGGACGACGAGAGCGGCGGGGCGGGCGGTGGTGCTCATGGTGACCTCCGTGGATGAAGCTCTCTTTGGGAGTCCTGCTGCGCATGGAGCGTAGGATCCCTTTGGGAGTTTTGTCAACCCCCCGGGTAGCGTCCGTGCCGGGGCACCTCGCGGCGCCGCAGACGCGGTGCGACCCTGGGGTGGGCCGGCGACGGGGGGACCTGATGAGGCGGACGTTCACGAACACGGCGGCGGCGGCGATCGACGCCGGACCGCCCGGCACCGTCGCCTCCTCCCTGGCCGTGAGCGGGTTCGGCGACGCGCGGGTCACCGCGCTGGTCGTGTCGGTGGATCTGCGGCACTCGTGGGTGGGGGACCTGGAGCTCCACCTGGTGAGCCCCGGCGGGGTGCGGGTGCTGCTGGTGGGGCGCCGGGGCGGCCGGGGCGACGACCTCGACGGGACGGTCTTCGACATGGCGGCGGCGCGGCGCATCCGCGACGCGGTCCCCCCGTTCTCCGGCCCGCACCAGCCGGAGGGCGACCTCGGGGACCTCGCGGGGTCGCCGGCCGACGGCAGCTGGACCCTGGAGGTGCACGACCGCGCCGCCCACGACGGCGGCGAGCTGACGCGGTGGGCGCTCGAGGTGACCGCGGAGCCCGCGCCGGCGGCCTCGGACTTCGCGATCGAGGTGCGGTTCGGTGAGGGCCTGACGCCCGCGCAGCGTGACGCCTTCGCCCTGGCGGCGGCGCGGTGGTCGGCCATCATCACGGGCGACCTGCCGCCGCTCCGCGTCGACGGCGAGGTGGTGGACGACGTGCTGATCGACGCCGAGGGCACGTCCATCGACGGCCCGGGCGAGGTTCTGGGCCAGGCCGGGCCCACCGTCCTGCGCCCCGGGTCGTTCCTGCCCGCCCGCGGCGTGATGCAGTTCGACACCGCCGACCTGGCGCAGATGGAGGCGGACGGCAGCCTGGTGCGGGTGATCGTGCACGAGATGGCCCACGTGCTCGGCTTCGGGACGATCTGGGACCGGCTCGGGCTGCGGCAGCGGGCGGGCTCCGTGGATCCCGTGTTCACCGGCGCCCACTCCATGCGGGAGTTCTCCGCCCTCACCGGCGCCGCGGCCCCCCAGGCCGTGCCCCTGGCCAACGAGGGCGGCCCGGGCACCCGGGACGCGCACTGGCGGGAGTCGGTGTTCGGCAACGAGCTCCTGACGGGATTCCTCGACCAGGGCGAGAACCCGATCAGCCGCCTGAGCGTCGCCTGCTTCGAGGACATGGGCTACCGCGTGGACTACGGCGCCGCGGACCCCTACGCGCTCCCCGGGCCGCTGGCGCTGGCGCTGATGGGGGTCGGTGCCGCGCACGCCGACCACGGCGGCCACGGGATCGTGCTGGTGCCCTCGCCGGTGGTGGCCTCGGAGGACGCGCTCGTCTAGCGCGGATCGCCCGCCGCCACGCGGTCGGCGCACCTCAGCAGCAGCCGCTCCACCTCGCGCAGGGCGGTGAGCGCGGGGATCTCCGGGTGCTCCCGCGCGGCGGCGAACAGACCCTGCACCCGCACCTCGTGCCGCCGGCCGTCCGCCCGGACGGCGATGCGCGACTCGCCCGCGTCGAGATAGGGCGGGCCGAGCGGCACGCGCAGCCCCTCGCCCCCGTCGTGGCGAGGGCGCGACGCCGCGAGCGCGCGTTCGATCTCCCCGGCGTCGATGCCGAAGAAGCCGTGCCGGTCGAGGATCTCGTCCACCAGTCCGGCCACGGCCCCCCGCCCCAGGTGGGCGCGCGCCGTGCGGCCGCCGGCGAGCCGGGGACCGGCCTCCGCGGTGCCGTCCGCGCGGACGAGGAGGTCGGCCGCGGACCCGCTCCCGCCCGGCCCCGTGCTCGCCCACTCGACCACGACGGCGTCGCCCGGCGGCAGTTCATGACCCACGGTCCGACCGTACGCCGCCCCGCGCCCGTTGTCGCCGCCCGCCGGTTGGGTAAGCATCTCCCCATGGACGACGGCGTGATGCACGTGCCCGAGGGGAACCGCTACGAGCTGCACCGGGAGGGGCGTGTCGTGGGGCGGCTCGACTACACCCCGGCCGACGGCACGCTCGTGGTCACCCACACCGAGATCTCGCCCGCGATGCGCGGCCGCGGGCTGGGCGACGTGCTGGTGCGGGGAGCGCTCGACGACATCCGCGCCCGGGGTCTGGCCGTGCGCCCGCTGTGCTGGTTCGTCCGCGACGTGATGCGACTCCGGGAGGAGTACCGGGATCTGCTGTCCGATCGCGACCGGGCGGCATTCGGCCTGTAGGCGGGCGCACGCGGCCGTGGCCACCTAGACTCCCTTCGGGACCCTTACCGGGTCCGCAGGAAGGGGACCACGTGACCGGCAACGACCTGAACCCGCTGTCGTACCTGGTGCTCGCGCTCGTCGGACGCGGCGGTGCGGGGCCGCACGACCTGGTGGACATGATGCGCCGCGGGGGCCGCCTCTACTGGTCGGCCGCCCCGAGCAAGCTGTACGCCGAGCCCAAGCGCCTGGCCGCCCGCGGCTACCTCACGGCCGAGACCGCGCCGGGGCGCACGGGCCCGCGCACCGTCTACCGGCTGACCGCTCAGGGCGAGCGTGCCGTCGCCGCGTGGATCGCCGCGCCGTCGCGCTTCCCGCGCCTGCAGCACGAGGCCGTGGCGCGGCTGCTGGCCGCGGATCTCGGCGACGACGAGGACCTCCGCCGCAGCCTGTCGGCTATGCGCGCGGAGGTCGACGAGCTGGAGGCGCTGCTGGCCGAGAACCGCGCCCGGGCGGGGGCGCTGCCGCACCGCGCGCGCTACCTGCGGCTGGTCGGCGACCTCGGGGAGCGCCTGCTGCGCGCGCACCGCGAGTGGCTCGACGAGGTCGAGGCCGAGCTCGGCACCGGAACGGGACCCTGAGCCGTTTGCGGGTCGCCGGGCGGGGGCACTAGGGCGCCGCTTGGAGATCTGGCCCGGATCCTCGACCCCCCTCGGCGCGAACTACGATGGCGCCGGAACGAACTTCGCCGTCTTCTCGGAGGTGGCGGAGGCGGTCGAGCTGTGCCTGTTCGACGAGAACGGCATGGAGTCGTGCGTGCCCCTCACCGAGCACGACGGCTTCGTCTGGCACTGCTACCTGCCGCGCATCGCGGGCGAGATCTCGGTGTGGGTGACCACGAGCGTG
>DATMJR010000147.1:0-7932 GCA_035553775.1 Miltoncostaeaceae bacterium
GGGCTGCTCCTCGGGTTCGCCGTCACCTTCCTGGTCGCCCGCGGCGAGGACCTGCCCCTGGCCGACGCCGCCCTGCGGGGGGTGGTCGGCGCGCTGGCGATGTCCCTGGTCGCCTGGTGGTCGGCGCTGCTCGTGATCACCGGCCTCATGCGCTCGGCGGTCTCGCAGCAGAACGCCGAGATCGCGGAGGCGCTCCGGCAGGCGGCGGCGGCGCGGGAGGCCGCGCCCGCGGCGGAGCCCGGCGGGGAGCGGTGACGTGACGACCGGCGGTAGGCGCACGGGAGGTGGGCGATGAACACGATCCGGACGGCGGGGCCCTGGTGGCCGGCGGTCGACGTGACGGGCGCGCTGCCCCCGGTGGCGGACCGGCCCCGGCCGGCCCGGGCGCCGGGGGAGCCGCCCGAGGTCGCCGGGGCGGGGGGACGTGAGCGCGGGGCCGAGGAGCAGGGGGCGCCGCCCGAGCGGCGCGGCGGCCGGCCGGCCTTCGCCGCCGGTGGCGCCCCGGACCCCTCGGGCAACGCGGGCCGCCGCCTGGACCTGTTCGCATGAGCCCCGGGGGCGGCCCCGGGGACCGGGACCGGGACCACCGTCCGGCCCTGCGCCCCGGGTACCTGGTCGTGCAGGAGGGCGACGACGGGGGGTACGTCGGCGGCCTGATGGTGACCGACGGCGAGGGGCTGCCCCGCGACTTCCGCTACACGGACCCGATCACGCCGACCCGGCTGCAGCGGGTCCTCTACGGCGGCGCCCTCGACCGGCACCTGCGAGCCGACGTCGTCGCCGGCACCCTGCTGGCGGCGCTCGAGGAGCGCCCCACGGTCCTGCTGGTGGAGGACGAGACGCTGCTCGCCGTCGACGCCGCCTGCCCCGTGGCGCTCGTCGACCTCTCGCGCGCCCCGGCGCTGGGCCCGGTCGGCACCGTGCGGCCGGAGGCCGACGGCCGGCGCCTCGTGCAGGTGGAGGAGGGTTCGCACCCCCTGCGCGTGACGCCCGCCGACCCCGCCCGCGCCGACGAGACCGTCGCGGCCCTGGTGGCGCTGGGGGAGGCGATGGACCCGCTCGAGCCCGCCGAACGCGTCCGCGCCGCACTGGGGCTGATCGCCACGGGCGCCGTGGCCTGACGTGGGGCGTCGCCCGGTCGCCGACGAGCTGCGGCGCATCGTCGGCAGGCTGGGTGGCGCACCCGCGGTGCACGCCCCCGCGCCCGCCGCACCCGCCGTGCGCCGGCCGGTGGTGACGGCGCCCGTCGTCATCGCCGCGCCCCTGGCGGCGACGACGCCGGCGACGCGCACCCTGCGCCCGCCCGGCGCGGGGCTGCGGGCGCGCGGCCCCGCGCGCCCGGCCGCCACGGGTCGCCGCACGCGGTTGTCGTGGGCGCCCACCGCGCGTGCCGCCGCGGCGCCGGCCGCCGCCGCCCGTGCGCGCGCCGGTGGTCTCACCGCCGCACCCGCGTCCCGGCCGCTGTCGGCGCCCCTCCCGGCGCCGGGCACCGCCGCGGCGCGTCCCGTCGGGACCCGTGCCCGCCGGGCCGGCGCCCGTCTGCCCGCGGCGGTCGTGGGGGCCGTGCCGCCGCTGCCGCCCCGTGCGCCCGTGCGCGGCTCCCGCCGGACGCCGGCCGTGCTGTCGGTGATGCGTCGGGCGCGGGTGCCCTGGACCGCGATCGCGCCCGAGCGCCTCGGGCGCGGCTGGCGCCGCCTGCTGGCGGAGCACCCCCACCCGGTCGACGAGATGCGGCTGGTGGGCGTGTGGGGCCCGCTACCGCTCGCCCGGGTCGCCCGGGCCGTGCTGGGGCCCGACGGGCGCCTCTCCGTGGTGCTGGTGCCCGGGCGTACCGGCGGGCCCCGCGGCGACGTGCTGCTCGCGCGTCACCTGCCCACGGGCCGGCTGCTGCGCACCGACGACCCCTGGCCGGCCGCGCCTCCCCCGGCGAACCCGGTGTCGGTTCACCCGGCGCGCGGGTCCGCAGGCCGCCCCCTGCTCTAGGATCCCCGCCTCCCGGCGCCGCCCGGCGCGCCGCAGGCCAGGAGGAGCCCATGAGGGTCGTGACCGTCGGACGTGCCGTGTGCGTGGCCGTCCTCGCCTCGGGCGGAACCGCCCTCGCGCAGACGACGCCGACCACGCCCGCGCCGCCGCCGGTGGCCCCCGCACCCCCGCTCGCGCCGGGCGTCATCGCACCCGGGGTGCGCATCGCGGGCGTGGACGTGTCCGGGCTCACGCGCCGTCAGGCGGAGCTGAAGGTCGCCGCTCAGGTCGTCGCGGGCAAGCGCCGCCCGCTGGTCGTGGTGGCGCGCGGCCGCCGCATCCCCATCGACCCGACCGCGGCGGGCTACCGCGCCCGCGTGGACCGCGCGGTGCAGGGCGCCCTCAACGTCGCCCGCACGCAGCCGCCCGGTCCGGTGGACATCCCCCTGACCGAGCGGGTGGAGCGCGCCACGCTGCGGCGGGTCGTGGAGTGGCGCACCGGGCGGCTGGCCGTGCCGGCCCGTGACGCCACCACGCGCGTCCGCGGCCGCACGCTGGTCATGACGCCCGCCCGTGGCGGAACCCGGATCGACGTCGACCGCTCGGTGCGGCTGCTGGAGGCGCGCATCCTGAACCGGCGGGCGAGCACGGTGGTGCTCCCCACCGAGCGGGTGCGGCCGGCCGTGACCACCCCGCCGACGGCGATCCTCATCGACCGCGGCCGCTTCCGGCTCACCCTGGCGCGCAACGGGCGGCTGCGCACCTTCCCCGTCGCCGTCGGCCAGGCGGCCTACCCGACCCCCTCCGGCGACTTCCGCGTGGTCAACATGCAGCGCAACCCCACCTGGTACCCGCCGGACTCCCGGTGGGCGGCGGGCCTCGGCCCCGTGCCGCCCGGGGCCGGCAACCCGCTCGGGACCCGCTGGATCGGCATCTCCTCGCCCGGCATCGGCATGCACGGCACGCCCGCCCCGAGCAGCATCGGCACCCGGGCCTCGCACGGCTGCATCCGCATGTACATGCGCGACGTCGAGACCCTGTTCGCGCTCGTCTCGATCGGCACCCCGGTCCACATCCGCTGAGGTGGGGCGGCGGGCGGCCACGGGCGCGACGCCGGCGCTCCGCGCCGCCGCCGCCGCCGGCGTGGACGTCGAGCTGCACGAGTACCGGCACACCGAGGGGGTGACCGCCTTCGGTGACGAGGTGGTCGCGCAGCTCGACGCCGACCCGGCGACGGTGTTCAAGACGCTGGTCGCCGAGATCGACGGGGCGCCGGCGGTCGCCGTGCTGCCGGTCCCGGCGCGGCTCGACCCCAAGGCGCTCGCCGCCGCCCTGGGCGGCAAGCGCGCCCGGCTCGCGGACGCCGCCGACGCCGAGCGCATCACGGGCTACGTCGTCGGCGGCGTCAGCCCGCTCGGCCAGCGGCAGCGGCTCCCGACGGTGCTCGACGCCTCGGCCCGGGACCACCCCCGCATCCTGGTGAGCGCCGGGCGCCGGGGTCTGCAGATGGGCCTGGCCCCCGCCGATCTCGTCGCCCTGACGGACCCGGTGGTCGCGCCGATCACGGCGCCGGCGGCGGGAGGCGCGCCCGGCGGCCCTCCGGGAGCCGGTCGAGATCCTCGGCGCGGTCGTCGGAGCCGGTGACGAGCGCGAGGGGCCACCCGGGCGCGGCCGCGGTGACCGGGTCGATCGGGCACCGCAGCAGCACGCGCTGACCGCGCCCCGGCTGCGGAGGGCCTCGAACGGGACTCGGCCGGGCGGGTCGCGGCGCGGCCGCCTCACGCGCCTCCACGTCCACGGCGGGTACGCGGTGCACCGGTTCCACATCGTGCCGCGCTGGCCCGCCGCGCACGGATGCGTCCGCCTGCCCGGGAGCGGGGCGCCGTGGGTGTACCGGTGGGCGGAGGTCGGCACCCCGGTGCACGTCGTGCGCTGAGGGGGCCTGTCACGGGGGAACCGCGGCGGGGCCGCGCGCGTTTCGCCCCCGCCTCGTGGACCCATCCAGTGGTCATCGGACCAGACGCCGTCCATGCCGGCGCACGAGCGGGAGGTGGCAGATGTTATGGGGAGGACGCAGGGCGCTGGCGATCGCCGCGGCGGGCGTGCTTGCCCTCGGAGCCGCGGGCTGCGGCGACGACGGGGACGACGGGACCAACGGGGCGACGGCGACCGCGCCGGCCATCACGACCCCGGGCGAGACCGGCGAGACGACGCCGGGCACGGGCACAGTCGGCACCGCGCCGGGCACGGGCACCGACGGGACGACGCCGGGCACCGGCACGGTCGGCACCGCCCCCGACGACGGGGACGCCGCGCCGGGCACCGGCGAGACGGAGGCGGAGGGCACGATCACCGGCGGTGAGACCCGCCTGCGACTCGCGTCGGAGTTCACCGATGCGCTGGGCACCGCGCGCGTGCGGGTGGAGCCGGTGGCGCCGGCGACCGGAGACGGCGGCGAGCTCACCTTCCCGATCACGGGTGGCGACAGCACGACCGGGACCGGCTCGGTCGATCACTCGGGCGGCATCCGCTTCTCGATCGCGGGCACGGGCGTCGAGGCGCGGAACCTCCGCGTCGAGCTGGGAACCGGGGAGATCTCCGCCGAGATCCAGGGGAACCGCGTCCCGCTGCTGCGGCTCGACCTGGCGCAGGCGAACGTCTCCACGGACGACGGGCTCCGCGTCGAGGGGGCGCCGGTGACGCTGAACCGCGAGGCGGTCCCGGCCCTGTCCCAGGCGCTCGCGGCCGGGGGGCAGGGCGGCAACCGCGTGCAGGTGGGCCGGGCGGACGTCGAGGCCGAGACCGGCTGAGGCGGGTGGCGGGCGCCCCCGGACGGCAGGCCCCGTGCGGGGCCTGCCGTCCGGGAGGGCGTCATCGGGCCCCTCGTCGGCACCACCGTCCGCGGGGGCGTCATCGGGCCCCTCGCGGCACCACCGTCCGCGGGGGTGTCATCGGGCCCCTCGCGGCACCACCGTCCGCGGGGGCGTCATCGGGCCCCTCGCGGCACCACCGTCCGCGGGGGCGTCATCGGGCCCCTCGCGGCACCACCGTCCGCGGGGGCGGCTACGCCTCCAGGGCCCGGCGCAGCTCCAGCCGGCGCTCCGGGCTGACGTCCATCCAGTCCACGTCCGTGATGGCGCCCTCCAGCGCCCACAGCAGGGTGAGCGTCACGTCCCAGGGCCGCCACGCCTTCACCCGGCGGTAGGCCTCCACGGCCCCCAGGCGGCGCAGCCGTTCCGGGGAGTCGATGCCCACCTCGGCGAGCCACGCGGCCGTGGTCGGGCCGATGTTGCGCATGCCGGCGGCGCTGTGCGCGCTCATGGTGCGGCGGTGGGGGAGACGAGGCGCGCGGCCGTGGCGGGCGGAAGGAGCGCCGTCACGCGCGTGCCCCCGTCCACGGGCTCCTGGTGGATCTCGCGGCCGTGTGCGTACACCGCCGACAGCGTCGCGCCGTCGTCGTGGGGGATGATCAGGTCGACGGGCGTCAGGCGCGCGCGGGCGACGTCGGCGAGCCGGTCCCGCAGCGCCTCCAGCCCCTCCGCGCTGCGGGCGGACACGAGCAGCGCGCGCGGGTGGCGCCCCCGCAGCGCGGCGCGCTCCTCCGCGTCGAGCAGGTCGGCCTTGTTCAGCACGAGCAGCCGCGGGATGGCGCCGGCGCCGATCTCCTCGAGCACGTCCTCGACCGCCCGCGCCTGCGCGAGCCGGCGGTGCTCGGGCTCGGATGCGTCGGCGACGTGGAGCACGAGGTCGGCGTCGCGCACCTCCTCCAGGGTGGAGCGGAACGCCTCCACCAGCTGGTGCGGCAGCCCGCGGATGAAGCCGACGGTGTCCGACAGCAGGATCCGGTGGCCGCGGCGCTCGATCGCCCGCGTGGTGGCGTCGAGCGTCTCGAACAGCGCGTCGTCCACCGGGACCTCGGCCCCGGCGAGCGCGTTCATCAGGCTCGACTTGCCCGCGTTGGTGTAGCCGGCCAGGGCGACCCGGGGCACGCCCGATTCGAGGCGGCGGCCGCGCATGACCTCGCGCGAGCGCGCCACCGCGCGCAGCCGCCGCCGCAGCAGGCCCATCCGGTCGCGCACCATCCGGCGGTCGGACTCCAGCTGCGACTCACCCGGGCCACGGGTGCCGACACCGCCGCCGAGTCGCTCCAGGTGCTGCCACAGGCCCTCCTGGCGCGAGTACGAGTACTCCAGCTGGGCGAGCTCAACCTGCAGCTTGCCCTCGGCCGTGGTGGCGTGGAGGGCGAAGATGTCGAGGATCACCGCCGTGCGGTCGACCACGCGCACCTGGAGCCGGTCCTCGAGGTGGCGCTGCTGGCCCGCCGACAGCTCTCCGTCGACGGCCACCACGTCCGGCTCCACCTGGTGCACGAGCTCGCGCAGCTCCTCGAGCTTGCCCTTGCCGAGGTAGGTGCGCGGGTCGGGGTCGTGCCGGTGCTGGGTGAGCTGGGCGACGACCTCGGCGCGCGCGGTGCGCAGCAGCTCGATCATCTCGGCCAGGGAGTCGGACGCATCCTCCCCGGCCCGTGGGTACGAGCCCGTCACCACCGCCCGCTCGGGGCCGACCCGGGGAAGGGGCTGCTCGCGCTCGTCGCGTTCGGCCCGGCCCCGGTAGGTCCGCTGGAGCTCGCGCTCCTTCTTGTGGTCGAGGTAGCGGTCCCTGCCCATGTCCTCTGATAATGCCCTCTCCCACCGCCGGGCGCAGGGGTGCGCGGGGCGGGCCCTACGCGTCGTGCCAGGCGCCCCCGGCGAGCAGCGGCGTCTCATGCCCCTCGCGGTCGACCGCGTACACCGTCACGTCGGGCCCGCCGATCATGAAGTCCACGTGGATCTCGCTGCGGTTGATGCGCGCCGCGTCGTCCCCGGTGACCCCCATCGGGTAGCCCGCGCCGAGGGCGATGTGGCTCGTGGCGTTCTCGTCCAGGAGGGTGTCGAAGAACACCGTGCCGAGGCCGCCGATGCGGCTGCGCCCGTCGACCAGCGCCACCTCGCCGAGGCGCGCGGCCCCCTCGTCCACCGCGGCGCGGGCGCGCAGCAGGTCGGCGCCGGACTCGGCCTCGATCTCCACGGCGCGCCCCCCGGCGAACCGCACCCGCAGGCCCTGCACGAGCGCGCCGCCGAGCTCCAGCGGGCGGGTGGAGCGCACGACGCCCTCGGTGCCCGCGGGGTCCGGCGTCGTGAAGACCTCCTCCGTGGGCAGGTTGGGGAGGTGCGGCAGGCCGTCGCGGCGGGTCTCGCCGCCGCCCACCCAGCGCGACCCGGGCAGCAGGCGCACCCGCAGATCGGTGCCGGGGCCCTCGAACCGCAGCGCGGCGATGCGCCGCGCGGTGAGACGCGCCGCCAGCGCGCCCAGTTCGGCTCCCCGCTCCCGCCAGGCCGAGGTGGGATCGGGCGCGTCGAGCCGGCAGACGTGCGCGATCTCGTCCCAGAGCCGCGCCTCGGCGTCGCCGGGGGCGAGGTCGGGGAACACCAGCGACGCCCACGCCGGGTTCGGGCAGGGCACGACGGTCCAGTTGACCGCGGCCTCCATCACCAGCTGGGTCGCCTCGGGCACCGACGGCAGGCGGTCGCGGCCGACCAGAGCCGGGTCGACGCCGTCGAACAGGCCGGGCGCCGTGGGACCGGCGAGGGCGATCAGGGCGGCCGACATCTCCCCGAGCCGGCGGAAACGCTCCCCGAACCAGGGCGGCGCCCACTCCAGGTCCGCGGTCTCGCCGTGCTGCAGGCGGGCGAGCTTCAGGTGCGGGTCGAACCAGCTGAGGTCGACGAAGCGCGCGCCGCGCCGGTAGGCGTGGCGCGCGACCGCGCGCACCATCTCCTCCTGGCCGGGGCGCCCGCCCAGCGCCAGCACCTGGCCCGGCTGCACGTTGGCGCCCACCTCCACGGCCAGGCGCGCCAGCGCTTCCAGGCGCCCGTCGGGCGGGAGTTCGCTCACGCGGGCGATGCTACCGGCGCCCCGCCCGCCCGGGGC
>DATMJR010000148.1:0-2173 GCA_035553775.1 Miltoncostaeaceae bacterium
GACACGACTCCGAACGGAGGAGCCCACATGCCCGCACGCCGACTCCGCACCCTGGCCGCGATCGCCCTCGCCTCATCGGCGCTGGTGGTCGCCGGCTGCGGCGACGACGACGAGACCACGGCCGCCACCACCGGCGCGACCACGATGGCGATGACGGCCGACGGGCCGTCCCAGACGACGGCCTCCGGCACGATCGTGGACGTCGCCGCGGGGAACCCGGACTTCTCGATCCTGGTGGCCGCGGTGCAGCGCGCCGGCCTCGCCGAGACCCTCTCCGGGGCCGGGCCCTTCACGGTGTTCGCACCGACGAACGCCGCCTTCGAGGCCGCCCTCAGCGACCTGGGCCTGACGCAGGAGCAGCTTCTGGAGAGCCCGCAGCTGGAGCGCATCCTCACCTACCACGTGCTGCCGGCCCGGGTCGCGGCCGGGGACGTGACCGGCGAGCTCACCCCCGAGACCGTCGAGGGCGCGCAGCTGCCCGTGCGCGCCGAGGGCGGCGAGGTGCGCGTCGGCGAGGACGCGACGGTGGTGCAGGCCGACGTGGAGGCCTCGAACGGCGTCATCCACGCGATCGACCGCGTGCTGATCCCGCCGGACGTCGACCTCGGCTGAGGTCGGCGCCGCCCGGCCGGCCCGCCCCTCGGGGCGGGCCCCGGCCGTGGCGGTGTCGCCGCCGACCCGGCCGGTGGGATGCCGGGGGCGACCGGCGGGTAGGGTCGTGCCGTGATGTCCGGGGACGGCCAGCGGCAGGGGCGGCGTGCGCGACGCGTGTCCGTCGCGGTGCCCGGCATCGCCCTGGGGCTGGCGCTGGCCGTGGCGGGCCCCGCGTTCGGCCGGGCGAGCATCTCCGGCGCCGACGCCGACGTCTGGAACGTCGTCCGCCCGGTGCCGACCTACGAGATCACCAGCGACACCCCGGGCGCGATCGTCGCGTGGCGGGTGAACGGTGGCGGATGGGCCGCCGGCCAGGCGCCCTACACCCTGCGGCTCACCGGGCTCGCGGACGGCACCCACCGCCTCGAGGCGCGGCAGCTGACCGGCGACGACCGCGGCCGCGCCGTCCGGCGCAGCTTCCGGCTCGACACGACGCCGCCGGGGGTCACGGTCGCCCGCCCGCTGAGCGGGGAGGTGGTGGCCCAGGGGGCGCCGCTCACCGCCGAGTACGCGTGCACGGGCGCCGTCACCTGCGAGGGCCCCGTGGCCTCCGGCGCCTCGATCGACACCTCGGCGAACGGGCCCGTCACCTTCCGCGTGCGTGCCGTCGACGACGCCGGCAACGAGACGGTGGCGCTGGTCGATTACGTGGTGCAATCCCGCCCGGCCCCTCCGGCGCCGGCTCCCACCGGGCAGGCCGCGGCGCCGGCCGCGCCGATCCTGCTCACCTCGCCCCCGGCGCCCTCGGTGACGTCCCGCCCGGCGCCCCTGCGCCCCCGCACCCACAACGCCCGCGCCCTCCGGCCGGTTCCGGGCGCGCGGATCTCGACGTCCCGGCCGCTGCTGCGCTGGACCCCGCACCGGGGCGCCCGGCTCTACAACGTGCAGGTCTTCCGCGTCCGCGGGCAGCGGGTCACCAAGGTCGTGTCGGCGTTCCCGCGCAGCAACCGGTACCGCGTGCCGGCCAAGCGCCTGGCGCCCGGTGAGCGCTACGTGTGGCGGGTATGGCCCTACGTGAACCGGCGCTACCTCGGCAGGCCCCTGGGCGTCAGCTACTTCGACGTCCGCCGCCCCGCGACCGGCGGGGGTACGGCTCCCCGTTGACCCGGACGGGCCCGGGCCTACCCTCGGGAGCCGATGGGAACCGCCGCCGACACCCCCGCACCCCTCGGCGGGGCGCGCAGAGGAAATCCGCCGCGGCGGGAGCGCTTCCGGGGGGGCACGGACGATCCCGCCCGCCGCTACCAGGGTGAGCGGCTCGCCGTCGGCATCGTCGGCATCGGTCTCATGCTGGCGGTCGCCGTCGTGCTCGCTCACGCCGGCGGCGCGGCGCTCGACCCGGTCGCGCGCGGCCCCGCGCCCCTCGCGGGAGCTCTGGCGGGGCTCGCCCTCGCCGCGGTGGTGAGCCTCGTGCTGCTGCCCCTCGACGTGTGGGGCGGCGTCCGGGCCGAGCGCCGCCACGGGATGGGCGCCACCGAGGGATGGTCGGCCGGGTACCTCCCGGCGGTCGCCCTGTGGA
>DATMJR010000149.1:0-2619 GCA_035553775.1 Miltoncostaeaceae bacterium
CATCGAGGACCTGCCGCCCGCCGCCTGACGCGGCCGGCGGCGGTGGCCGCGGGAGGGGCGGCGCCGGCGGGTGTCGCCCGGGTCAGCCCTCCCGGGAGCCGCCGAAGTCGACCGCCGAGTAGGCGCGCAGCTTGGTCAGCGAGTGCTCGCTGTCGACCCAGCGGATCGTGCCGCTCTTCGAGCGCATGACGAGCGACTGGGTGCGGGCGCCGCCGCCGTAGTAGCGGACCCCGCGCAGCAGGTCCCCGTCGGTGATCCCCGTGGCGACGAAGAAGACGTTGTCGCTGCGGACGAGGTCGTCGGGGCCCAGCACGGCGTCCACGTCGAGCCCGGCGTCGACGGCCTTGCGCCGCTCGGCCTCGTCGCGCGGCCGGAGCCGCCCCTGGATCTCGCCGCCCAGGCACTTGACGGCGCAGGCGGTGATGATCCCCTCCGGGGTGCCGCCGACGCCGAGGAGGAGGTCCACCCCGCTCCCGGAGCGCGCCGCGGCGATCCCGCCCGCGACGTCGCCGTCGGCGATGAACCTGATCCGCGCCCCGACGGCGCGCAGCTCGGCCACGAGCTGCTCGTGGCGGGGCCGGTCGAGGAGCACGACGGTGACGTCGTCGGGCTTGCCCCCCTTGGCGCGGGCGACGGCGCGGACGTTGTCGGCGACGGGGGCGGCGATGTCGACGACGCCCGCCGCCTCGGGACCCGTCACGAGCTTGTCCATGTAGAAGACCGCGGAGGGGTCGTACATCGTCCCGCGCTCCGCGACGGCCATGACGGCGATCGCGTTGGCCATCCCCTTCGCCGTCAGCGTCGTCCCGTCGACCGGGTCGACGGCGACGTCGCACTCCGGGCCGTTGCCGTCCCCGACCTCCTCACCGTTGAACAGCATCGGGGCCTCGTCCTTCTCGCCCTCCCCGATGACGACGACGCCCTTCATCGACACGGTCCCGATGAGCTGGCGCATCGCGTCGACCGCGGCGGCGTCCGCGCCGTTCTTGTCACCGCGCCCGACCCACCGGCCGGCGGCCATCGCCCCGGCCTCGGTGACGCGGACCAGCTCCAGCGAGATGTTGCGGTCGGGGGCCTCGCGGCCGACGGCGAGCTCGGTGGGGAGGGCGTCGGTGGTCATGCGGGGTCCTCTCGGTGCACGCCGGGGGCCCGCCGCATGCTGCCAGACGGGCCGTGACCCGTCCGTGTCCTGCCCGCCGCGGTCGGGGGGCTGGCACAGTGGACCGGTGACCTCCGGCGCGGTGATCCCCCCGGCGCCGCCCGCGGGCGGCGCCCCGCGCCCGGGCCGCGCCGCCGCGACCCGGGCGGCCCTGCTCGAGGCGGCCCGGGAGGTCTTCACCTCGGCCGGCTTCGCGGAGGCCTCCATCGCCGAGGTGGTGGCGCGCGCCGGGGCCAGCGTCGGCAGCCTCTACCACCACTTCGGCGGCAAGGCGGACCTCTTCCTCGCCGTGTACGAGGCCTACGCGGTGCGGCAGGAGACCCGCTCGGCGGCCGCCGTGCGGGCGGCGAAGGAGGCCGGGGTGACCGACCGGGTCGCCCTCTTCGTCGCCGGGGCCCGCGCCTACCTCGACGGCTGCTGGGAGGAGCGCGACCTCGCCCGGCTCTTCCTCGCCGGCGGCGGCCCCCCCGGCTTCGACCTCGTGGCGCGGCGTCGCTACCGGGAGTGGACCCGGCGCAACGCGGTGCTGCTCGAGGCGGACGAGTCGGAGCCCTTCGGCGAGGCGCTCGTCCTCGTGCTTACCACGGTCACGCAGGAGGCCGGCTGGGAGGTGGCCGTCTGCGAGACGGCCGACCGGGCGCAGCGGCTCGCCGAGGAGGTGCTCGCGCTCATCGCGCGCGTGGGGTCGCCGGCGCGCGCGCGCTGACCCGCGGAGTCCGCGCCGGCGCGCCGGCGGCCCCGGCATGGGCGACCATGGCGGCGTGGCGTCGAAGCGGGGGCGGGAGACCGCCCGGGACATGGTCCTGTCGATGGGCCTGATCGTGGCCTTCGTGGTCGGCACCCTCGCCCTCCTCGGGGGCGCGCTCGGCACCTTCGGCCCCGACCCGGCCGCCCGCGAGGTCCGCCCGGTCGACTACGGCGACCGGCTCGCCGCGGCGGTCGAGGGCGCGGACTACGAGGTGCTCGCCCCGGGCGACGTGCCCGACGGCTGGGTGCCGCAGAGCAGCCGCGCGGAGCCGCCGCAGGGGGCCGGCGAGGGCTACCTGTTCCAGGTCGGCTTCCTCACCGACGGCGGCCGCTTCGCCCAGGTCGTGCAGAGCAGCGCCCCCCGCGACGACGTCCTGGAGTCCCAGCGCCTGGGGGACACCGCCGAGGGCACCGTCGTCGTCGACGGGGAGGCCTGGGAGCGGCGCTCGCGCGTGGACCGCCCGGAGCAGGCCCTGGTGCGCACCGAGGGGACGCGCACCGTCGTCGTCACCGGCGACGCGACCGCCGAGGAGCTCGCGCGGCTGGCCGGTTCGCTCGAGCCGGCGGGGTCGCCGGGGGCCCGCGAGGCCGGCGGCGACGGGTTCGAGCAGATCCCCGGCTGACGCGGGGCGGCCGGGGAGCCCGCGGGGACCCCGACCGCCAGGGACCGGGGCCGCCCAGGCCGCCAGGGGTCCCGGGGGCCGGGGCCGCCA
>DATMJR010000150.1:0-2886 GCA_035553775.1 Miltoncostaeaceae bacterium
GCCCGTGGACGCGCCGCGGCGCCCCCTCCCCCTGGCCGAGGCGCACGCCGCGGCCCCGCCGGCCGTGCTGCCGCGGCTCGCCGACGACGCGCGCTGGGTCGCGCACGACGCGCTCGGCGACGCGGCCCACATCGTGGTCGACGGCGCCTCTCCGGGGCGCCCGGTGCTGGAGCTGTCGCACTGGCCGGGGTGCAGGACGCCGCCGGGGCTGGCCGACGTCACCGCGACGGGGATCGCGGAGCGCTACCTGCGGGCCCGCCCCGCGGGCGCCCCCGTCCACGCCGTCACGAACAACCACTACGACGTCGACGGCGTGATCGCCGCATGGCTGCTGCTGGAGCGGCCGGCGGCCGGGACGCCCGCGCGCACCCTGGCCCCGGCCGCGGCGGCGGCCGGCGATTTCGCGACCTGGACGGACGCGGTCGCCCTGCAGGCCGCCCTGGCGCTCGGCGCCCTCGCGGAGCGGGGCACCTCCCCGCTCGCGGCCGTCCGCGACGCCCTCGCGCCGGGGGCGGCCCGCGACCCGACCGGCGCCCTGCACACGGCCGTGCTGCCGCGGGTGGGGCGCGCGCTGAGCGACCCCGAGCGCTTCCGGCGGCTGTGGGGGCCGGCGTGGGAGGCGATCCTGGCCGACGTCGCGCTGGTCGACGCCGGCGAGGTCCGCATCGACGAGCACCGCGCGCTCGACCTGGCCGTGGTGCGCGCGCCCCGCCCCCTGCGACCCGAGGCGGTCATGCCGCGCACGGGGATGAGCCGGATCCTCACCCGAACGCACGTGGGGGTCACCGTGCTGCTGCAGCGGTACGAGACATGGGTCGCGTTCTCGGCCCGGCCGCTGCCCCCGCGGGCCGACCTGGCGCCGGCGGTCGCCCGCCTGCAGCGCGCCGAGACCCGTCCCGGCCTCTGGCACTTCGAGGGCCTCGCCCAGAGCACCCCGCGGCTGCTGCTGCGCGGGCCCGACGGCCGCCCCGGGCCCACCGCACTGCCGCTGGAGGGCGTGCTGGAGATCGTCGCACCGCTCCTGTCCCCGGTTTCGGCTACCCTCGCCGGCGGGCAGGGTCCGGGGGCGTGATGACCGATGCGGACGAGGCGCGGGCGCGCGTGCGCCGGCTGCTGCTGTCGGGGGACAACATCCTGAAGAACCGTGACGACGCGAGCCGCGAGCGCGCCCTGGCGCGCTATCGCGAGGCTCTGGACGCAGCCCGCGACGTGGGCCTGACGGACCTGGTCCCGATCATCGAGGTCCGGCTCGCCGACGCCGGGGCGGCCGCCGATGGCCACTGACCCCGTCGCGCCGCCGCTCGGCGCGCGCCGCCTGGTGTTCGTGCTGGGCAAGGGCGGCGTGGGCAAGAGCACGGTGGCCGCTGCCCTCGGGCTGCTCTGGGCCCGGCGCGGGCTGCGCACGCTGCTGGTGGAGGTGGGCGGACAGCACCGGCTGTCGGCGCTGTTCGGGCAGGACCCGCCGGCCGGCGACGAGACCGTCGAACTCGGCCCGCACCTGTCCGCCCGGTCGATCGACGTGGAGCGCGCCACCGAGGAGTACCTCGCGGGACAGCTCAAGGTGCGCCCCCTCGTGGACCTGCTCACACGCAGCCGCGCCTTCCACAACTTCGCCACGGCCGCGCCCGGCCTGTCCGAGATGGTCACGCTGGGCAAGATCTGGGACCTGGCGGTCGACCTCCGCGACGGGCGCCCGGTCTGGGACCGGATCGTGGTCGACTGCCCGGCGACCGGGCACGGCGTCGCGCTGCTGCAGATCGCCGCCAACGTCAGCGAGATGGCCGGCCAGGGACCCATCCACGACCAGGCGGCGCGCATCCACGAGGTCGTGACCCACCCGGCGGCCACCGGGGTCGTCGTCGTCGCACGGCCCGAGGACCTGCCGGTCACCGAGGCGGCGGAGGCCGTCGCGACCCTGCGCGGCGACGGCTTCCCGGTGGCGGCGGCGGTGATGAACGCGGTCGAGCCCGTGCGGTTCGTGCCGCAGGAGGAGCCGGCGCTGCGGGCCGCGGCCGGGACGCCGGGCGCCCCGGGCGCGGCCGCGCGCGCGGCGCTCGCCGCGCTCGCCCGGGGCACGGCCGAGGGCCTCTACGGGGAACGGCTCCGCACCGAGACCGGGCTGGAGCCGATCGCGCTGCCCGCGCTGCCCGGCGAGGTGCTCGGGCCGGACGACCTGGGCCGGCTCGCCGACGTGCTCGAGGCGCGCGACGAGCTGGCGGCGTCGGGCCCGGCCGGGCCGGTGACCGGCGGCGCGCCGCGCCCCGTCCGGCGCCCCATCCCGCCCACGACGCAGGGCAGCGCGGTCGAGGCGTGATCGACGGCGTCCTCCGCGACCGGCGGGTCGTCGTCTGCTGCGGTGCGGGGGGCGTCGGCAAGACGACCGTGTCCGCGGCCCTCGGCCTGGCCCTGGCCCGCCGCGGGCACCGCGTGGCCGTGGTCACCATCGACCCCGCGCGCCGGCTCGCCTCGGCGCTGGGCCTGGAGCACCTCGGCGACGAGCCCCACCGCATCGCCGCGGCCGACGCCGGGCCCGGGGAGCTGTGGGCCCTGCAGCTTGACGCCAAGGCGACGTTCGACCGCCTGGTGGCGCGGTACGCGCCGGCGCCGGAGGCCGCCGAGCGGATCTACGCGAATCGCATCTACCGCCACCTGTCGGGCGCCGTCGCCGGCTCCCAGGAGTACATGGCGGTGGAGCGGCTGAACGAGCTCACCGAGGACGGCCGGTTCGACCGCATCGTGCTGGACACGCCGCCCGCCCAGAATGCTCTCGACTTCCTGGAGGCGCCCGAGCGGATCACCCGCTTCATCGAGGGTCGCGGCCTGCGCCTGCTGATGCGCGGGCCGTCCGGCGGTCCCGGCCGGCCCGCGCATCAGCAGGCGCAGGCC
>DATMJR010000151.1:0-2889 GCA_035553775.1 Miltoncostaeaceae bacterium
GTCCACCTCGATCACCAGGGCACCGCCCTCGCGCCGGCAGGCGAGGTCCCGCACCTGGCCGGCCCGCTTGACCCGGTAGCGCTCCCCCAGGTGGGTCGCGATGCGGTCGCGGTGGTCGCCCTGCACCTCGACGACCCCGTCCTTGACCGCGCCGCCGGAGCCGCACAGCCGCTTCAGGTCGCGCGCGACGCCGGCCAGGTCGGCAGGCGGGAGCCCGGTGACCAGCGTGACGGTCTTGCCCTTGCGGCCCGCCGTGGTGCGCGACACGCGCACGACGCCGTCCCCCGCCGGCCCCGGAGCCGGCGCCGCGCGCTCCTCGCGCACCCGGCCGGTCCCCGTGCTGTAGACCAGCCGGGAGTCATCCGATTCTCTTGGGGACATCATCAGCGGAACGGATGGTAGCCTGGCCGCGATGACGACGCTCCCGCTCCTCCCCGACGAGGTCGCCGCACTGGCGGACGACTTCGAGCACCGCCCGGCGCAGGACGTGCTGGCGTGGGCCGCCGACCGCTTCGCGGGCCGCATCGTGCTCACGTGCTCCTGGCAGCTGCAGTCGTCGGCGCTCATCCACATGGCCCACGAGATCGGCGCCGACCTGCGGGTCGTGGAGCTCGACACGGGGCTGCTCTTCCCCGAGACCTACGCCACGCGCGACGCGCTGGTGGAGCGGTACGGGCTCACGCTCGAGAGCGTCCCGCCGCGCCGCACGGTCGCCGAGCAGGAGCAGGACGAGGGCCCCGAGCTGTGGCGCCGGGACCCGGACCGGTGCTGCGCGCTGCGCAAGGTGGAGCCCCTGGAGCGCGCCCTGCGGGGCGTCGGCGCGTGGGTCACGGGCATCCGGCGCGCCCAGTCGGCCACGCGCCGGGACGCCCGCAAGCTCGAGTGGGACGCCGCCCGCGGCGTCGTCAAGGTCCAGCCCCTGGTGGACTGGAGCGACGAGGACGTCATGGGTTACCTGTTCGCGAACGACGTCCCGTTCAACCCCCTGCACCAGCAGGGCTACCCGTCGATCGGGTGCCTGCCCTGCACGCGCGCCGTCCGCCCGGGCGAGGACCCGCGCGCCGGCCGCTGGGCCGGCACCGGCAAGACCGAGTGCGGCCTGCACCTGCCCCGCCCCGCCTGAGCCGGCGGGGCCCCGCGCGCGGCGCCGCCGAGGGCGCCGGCGCCGCCCCTGTCCACGCCCCACCAGGAGGCACGTCCTGAGCGCGTCCCGCGGCTTCACCCTCTGGTTCACCGGCCTCTCCGGCGCCGGCAAGACGACCATCGCCCACATCGTGGGCCCCGAGCTCGAGCGGCGCGGCGGCGTCGTGGACTACCTCGACGGCGACGTGGTGCGCACGCACCTGTCGAAGGGCCTCGGGTTCTCCAAGGAGGACCGCGACACCAACATCGAGCGCATCGGGTGGGTCGCCGGGCGCATCAGCCGCGCGGGCGGCCAGGTGATCGTGTCGGCCATCTCGCCCTACGCCGAGACGCGGGACACCGCGCGCCGCATGACCGAGGAGAACGGCGTGCCGTTCGTCGAGGTGTTCGTGAACGCGCCCGTCGAGGAGTGCGCGCGCCGCGACGTCAAAGGCCTCTACGCCAAGGCGTTCTCCGGTGAGATCAAGGAGTTCACCGGCGTCAGCGACCCCTACGAGGCGCCGCAGTCGCCCGATCTCGAGGTGCGCACCGACCAGGAGGAGCCCGAGGAGAGCGCGCGGCGCATCGTCGCCCTGCTCGAGGAGCGCGGCCTGGTGCCGGCCGGCGAGAACGCCTCGGTCGCCTGATCGCCCGCGGCCGGCGGCGGGCGCGGCGCCGGCCGTGATCGACCTCCACACGCACTCCACCGCCTCGGACGGCGTCCTCGCGCCCGCGGATCTCGTGGCGCGGGCCGCCGGCCGCGGCGTGACCGTGCTCGCCCTCACCGACCACGACACGCTGGAGGGCATCCCCGCCGCACGGGCCGCGGCCGAGGCGGCCGGGGTGCAGCTGGTGCCGGGCGTGGAGCTGAGCGTGACCGCGCCGCAGGGCAGCATGCACCTGCTCGGGTACCTGCCCGCCGACGCCCCCGAGCCATTGGCGTCGCGGCTGCGGGCCTTCCGGGAGGGCCGCCGGGGGCGCGTGGCGCGCATGGTGGAGCGCCTGGAGGCGCTCGGGGCGCCTGTGGACCTGGACGACGTGCTGCAGAGGGCCGCCGGCAGCGTCGGCCGTCCCCACGTCGCCGACGCGCTGGTGGACGCCGGTCACGTGGCGAGCCGCGCCGAGGCGTTCGAGCGCTACCTCGGCGACCGCGGCCCCGCCTACGTCGCCTACGACCGCCTCGCCCCCGAGGAGGCGGTGCGGCTGGTGCGCGCGTCCGGCGGCGTGCCCGTGCTGGCCCATCCGGCCTCCCTGCGCATGGGTGAGCGCCACCTGCGGTCGTTCGTCCAGCGGCTGGGGGCCGCCGGCCTGGCGGGCATCGAGGTGCACCGGCCGGACCACGACGTGGTCCAGCGGCGCGAGTACGGCCGGCTCGCCCGCACGCTCGGTCTGCTGCCCGCCGGGGGCTCGGACTTCCACCGGCCCGGAGACGGGCCCGAGCCCGGCGACACGGGGCCGGTGCCGCTGCCGGCCGAGACGGCCGCGCGCCTGCTGGCCCCGCTGGTGGCCGCCTAACCCGCCAGGGCCCGGCGGATGTGGTCGACGTGCCGCGCGTCGGTGCCGCAGCAGCCGCCCACGATGCGCAGGCCGCCCAGGCGCTCCCGCACCTCCGCGTAGCGGCGCCCGAGGTCGGCCGGGTCGCCGTCGTCGAGGTCCTCCGCCTCGTCGAGCTCCGCGTGGCTGCGCGTGGAGGCGTTGGCGCGGATGCCGCCCACCCGGTCGCGCCACCCGCCCTCGTCCTCCAGCACGTGGGCGAAGTGGGTGGGG
>DATMJR010000152.1:0-9476 GCA_035553775.1 Miltoncostaeaceae bacterium
GTCCTGGCCCTGCCCCTGGCGGGCATGCTGGTGCTCGCGCTGTCCGGCTCCCGGGAGCCGGCCCGCGCGTTCAGCCGCCTGCTGGGCGTCGCGCCGACGGCCATCGGGTTCGCGCTGTCGGCGGTCGTGTTCGCGACGCTGCTGGGGCGCGACGCCGAGGAGCGGGCGGAGACCTCGCGCCTGTGGCGCTGGATCGAGCTCGGCGACCTGCGGGTGGACGTCGCCGTGCTGGTGGACCCGCTGTCGGTGCTGATGATGCTGATCATCACCGGCGTCGGCGCCCTCATCCTCCTGTACTCGACCGAGTACATGGAGCACGACCGCGACTACCGCCGGTTCTTCGCGCAGATGAACTTCTTCGTCTTCGCGATGCTGCTGCTGGTACTGGCGGCCAACTTCATCTTCCTGATCGTGGGCTGGGGCCTCGTCGGCCTCGCCTCGTATCTGCTGATCGGGTACTACTACGACCGCCCGTCGGCCGTGCGCGCCTCCAAGAAGGCGTTCGTCATCAACGTCATCGGCGACGTCGGCCTGGTCATCGCCGCGTTCCTGATCGCCCAGGAGTTCGGCACGCTGGACTACGACGGGGTGTTCGCCACCGCCCCGGACCGGCTGGGCGCGGGCAGCCTCACCGCCGAGCTGATCGCGCTGCTGATCCTGGTGGGCGCGGCCGCCAAGAGCGGCCAGGTGCCCCTGCACTCGTGGCTGCCGGACGCGATGGAGGGCCCCACCCCCGTCAGCGCGCTGATCCACGCCGCCACGATGGTGACGGCCGGCGTGTACCTGATCGTGCGTTGCAACGTCCTCTACCAGCTGGCCCCGCACGCGTCGGACGTGGTCGCGGTGGTGGGCGGCGTCACGCTGCTGATGGCGGCGACGATCGCGACGGTGCAATCGGACATCAAGCGCGTCCTCGCCTGGTCCACCGTCAGCCAGATCGGCTACATGATCATGGCGGCCGGCCTCGGGCTCTACAGCGCCGCCATGTTCCACCTGCTCACCCACGCCTTCTTCAAGGCGCTGCTCTTCCTCACGGCCGGCATCGTCATCCACGCCCTCTACGGCGAGCAGCTCATCGACCGCATGGGCGGCCTGGCGCGGTACCTGCGCGGCGCCACCGTGCTGATGCTCATCGGCTGCCTGGCGATCTCGGGCGTCCCGCCGTTCTCCGGCTTCTGGAGCAAGGACGAGATCATCGCCCGGGCCTGGGAGGCGGGCACCCTCGGCGTCGTGCTGGGGATCGTGGCCCTGCTCGCCGCCGGCCTCACGGCCTTCTACATGTTCCGGATGTTCTTCCGGGTCTTCCTCGGCCCCGAGCCGCAGGGCGGTTATGCGCGCGCGCCGCACGGCGCGGGCCGCCTCATGACCCTCCCCGTGGCCGTGCTCGGGGTGCTCGCGGTCGTCGGCGGGCTCATCCAGATCCCGCACGTCTGGCACCTCCTCGACGACTGGCTCGAGCCGGCGCTGCTGGCCGACCCGCACATCGAGGCGAGCGGCACGGGTGAGCTGCTGACCCTGCTCGGCTCCGTGCTGGTGGCGGGCCTGGGCATCGCGGTCGCCTGGTACCTGTTCGGCGCCGAGGCCGGCCGTCGTCGCACCCGGCTGGCCGGCGCCCTGCCGCGGCTGCGCGGGGTGCTCGAGGAGCAGTACCGCTTCGACGAGGTCTACGAGGAGGCCGTCGTGCAGCCCGGCCGCGACCTCGGCGACGCGGCGCTGCGCGGCTTCGAGCCCGCCGGCGCCGACGGGATCGTGCGCACGGGGGCGGCGCTGTCCGCCGCCGGCGCCGCCGTCGTACGCCGCGCCCAGAACGGCCTCGTGCGCTCCTACGCCTTCGCCCTCGTCGCCGGCACGGTGATCGTGGCCGCCGTCTTCATCCTGCAGCGGGGGTAGCCGTGCCCTGGAACACCGCCCTCATCCTGCTGCCGCTGGTCGGCGCCCTGTCGATGCTGATCGTCCCCGTGGGCAACGTCCTGCAGGCGCGCGTCCACGCGCTGCTGTTCGGCGCCGGCACCCTCGCGCTGTCGATCGGGATGCTCACCCAGTTCGACCGCGGGCTCGGCACCCCGCAGCTCGTCGACCGGCAGGGCTGGGCCTCGGAGCTCGGCCTGGAGTGGTCCGTCTGGGTCGACGGCATCTCCATCTGGCTGGTGCTGCTCACCACGGCGCTGTTCGCGCTCGGGCTGGTGGCCGCCTGCATCGTGCTCCCCGAGCGCCCGCGGGCCTTCCTGGGCCTGCTGCTGCTGGCCGAGGCGGCCCTGCTGGGCCTCTTCGTCGCCGGCAACCTGGTGCTCTTCTACGTGTTCTGGGAGGCGATGCTCATCCCGTTCTACTTCCTCATCGGCCTCTGGGGGTCCGAGGGACGGGGACGGGCGGTGCTGAAGTTCGTCATCTACACCATGGTCGGCAGCCTGCTGATGCTGGTCGCGATCCTGGCGACCGCGTTCATCGCCCAGGACGTCACCGGGCAGTTCACCTTCGACATCGAGGCGCTCCGCGGCGTCGCCTTCAGCCGCGAGGAGTCGATCTGGCTGTTCGCCGGGTTCGCGCTCGCGTTCGCGATCAAGCTGCCGCTGTGGCCCTTCCACGCCTGGCTCCCCGACACCTACCGGGTGACGCCGATCATCGTGGTGGCCCTGCTGGCCGCCGTGATGAGCAAGGCCGGCGTCTACGGGTTCCTGCGCGTGGGCACGCCCCTGTTCCCCGACGGCGTCGAGGCGTTCCAGTACCCGCTGATCCTGCTGTCGCTGGCGGGCATCGTCTACGGCTCGCTGGTCGCCTGGCGGGCCCCCACCATGCGCCTCCTGATCGCGTATTCGTCGATCGCCCACCTGGGCTTCGTGATGCTCGGGATCATCGCCATCGACCCCCAGGCGGGGCAGGGCGCGGTGCTGCAGATGGTCAACCACGGGGTGATCGTGGCGGCCGCCTTCGTGATCGTGGGCATCATCGCCGGGAGGTCGCGCCGTGAGGGCGTCGACGACCTGGGCGGGCTCGCCGCGGGCGCGCCCTGGCTGGCCGGCATCTTCCTGGTGGTCACGATGGCCTCCCTGGCGATCCCCGGGTCCAACGCCTTCGTCGGCGAGTTCTTCATCCTGTCCGGGACCTTCCGCCAGCACGCGTGGGCGAGCGTCATCGCGTGCCTGGGGATCGTCTACGCGGCCGTCTACATGCTGCGCCTGTACCAGCGGGCGATGAACGGCCCGCTCGGGCCCGTGCCCGGCAGCCGGGTCGAGATGCGCACGCGCGACTTCGTGAGCCTGGTCCCGCTCGTCGGCGCGATGGCCTTCATCGCGCTGTGGCCGCAGGCCCTCGTCGGCGCCACCACCGCCTCCGTCGAGCGCGCCCTCGCGCCGGCGCAGATCCGGCTGGAGCGGCCCGCGGACCAGATCCGGGCCGAGGTCGTCCCGAACCCGCCCGCGGCCGCCCAGCCCCTGCCCGGCGACCCCGAGCCGCCCCTGCCGAGTCCGGAGGAGGTGCCGACGCCATGAACGTCGCCGCCGCGACACCGCTGATCATCGTCGCGGGCGCCGCCGTCCTGGCGATGCTCCCGGGCACGCTCCCCTTCCGGTGGTTCCGGCGCGAGGGGCCGCCCCTGGTGGGCTTCGCCGGCCTCGGTGCCGCGGCCGTCATGTCGGTCGTGCTGTGGGGCGACCGCCAGGTGGCCCTGGGCGGCGGCTACCGCGCCGACCGGTTCAGCATGCTGGTGAACCTGATCGTGATCGCGGCGGCCGCCGCGACGCTGCTGCTGTCCTACCGCGAGCCCGCCGGCGTCGACCGGCGTCCCGAGTACACCGCCCTGGTGCTCTCGGCGACGGCCGGGATGATGCTCGTGGCCGGCGCCGGGGACCTGATCTCCATCTTCCTGGGGATCGAGATCCTCTCCGTCGCCCTCTACGTGCTGTGCGGCATCGAGGTATGGCGCCAGCGGTCGCTCGAGAGCGGGCTGAAGTACCTGATCATCGGCTCGGTGGGCTCGGCGATCCTGCTGTACGGGCTCACGTTCCTGTTCGGGGCGACGGGCACGACCGATCTGGCCGAGATCGGGGCGGTGCTGCGGCAGGCGTCGTTCGCCGACGAGCCGCTGCTGGTGGTGGCGATGGCGCTGATCCTCGCCGGACTCGGATTCAAGGTGTCGGCCGCGCCCTTCCATCAGTGGGCACCCGACGTCTACGAGGGCGCCCCCACACCCGTGACCGCCTTCATGGCCACCGCGGTGAAGGCGGCGGCGTTCGCGGCCTTCCTGCGCCTGTTCACCGGGGCGATGGCGGCGCTGGTCGACGACTGGCGGATCGCGGTGGCGGTCGTCGCGGCGATCGCGATGATCGTCGGCAACCTCGGCGCGCTGCTGCAGTCCTCGTTCAAGCGGCTGCTGGCCTACTCCAGCATCGCCCAGGCCGGGTACCTGCTCATCGGCGTGGCCGCCGGGACGATCGCCGGCGCCGAGGCGCTGCTCTACTACCTGATCGCCTACGGGGCCATGACCCTGGCCGCGTTCGCGATCCTGATCGCCCGCGAGCGCGAGGTGGAGGACGGGCAGTCGCTAGCCGCCCTCGCCGGGTACGCGCGGGTCCAGCCGGTGCTGGGCGTGGTCGCCACCATCGCCCTGCTGTCGCTCGCCGGCTTCCCGCCCCTGTCCGGGTTCCTCGGCAAGTTCCTGCTGTTCGGGGCAGCGGTGGACGCCGACCTGGTGTGGCTGGCGGTCGTGGGCGCCGTCGGCAGCATGATCAGCCTCGCGTACTACCTGCGCGCGATCTACGTCATGTGGGGCGGCGCCCCGGCCCCGGGCGCGCTGCCCCGCAAGGTGCTGCAGGTGCCCGCGCCGATCGTGATGACCGGCGTGACGAGCGCCGTGGTGGTCGTCGCGCTCTCACCCGCGGCGAGCCTGGCGCTCGACGTGTGCCGGGGCGCGGCCGAGGCGCTCATGGCCCCCTGATCACCCTCCCCCCGCCCGATCCGGGCGGGGGGAGGCGGGCGGCGAGGAAGTCTTGCGGCACCACCGTCCGCGGCGGTGAGGGATCCGCTCGCGGCACCACCGTCCGCGGCGGTGGGAATCGCCAGGCGGGACGGGGCCGCCCCGCCCGGACATCCGGGCGGACGCGCCCTACGGGGCCGCGTTCGGGGCGCCGGGCCGGCCGGCTGCCCTCGCCGTGGTCAACCCCACCGGCGGCGAGGTGACGGTGACGTTCCGCGACCGGTCAGGCGCGGTGCACGGGCGCGTGCGCGCGCCCGCCCACTCCGCGCGCACCGTCCGCGCCGGCTGACGCGGGGCGGCTCCGCCCCGGGCCCGAGCGCGGCGCCGAAGTGCACCCCGGGGAGCACCCGCGCCCGGCCCCGCCAAGTGCGCAAGGGGCAAGGTCACGGCCCCGGCGGGGAGGGCGATCCTCGCCGGGGCCCCGGGGCGGCACTCGCGGGGCCCGCGCCGGCGAGCAGGGCTACCAGCGCGACCACGGCCGCGGCCGTCAGGTGCGCCAGCGGCGCCAGCGCCGCACGAGGCTCCCGGCGGGCGGCGACCTCGGGATGCGGCGGGCGACCCACATCCGAGCATCGGGACGGGCCGGGGCCCGCGTGAGCCGGGGCGGCGCGCTCAGCGTGCCAGCGCGAGCTCCCCGGGCTCCTCCGCCCGGACGGCGCTCACCGGCCCGGCCACGCAGATCCGCACCCGGTCGCCGGGACGCCATGGGGCGGCACCCAGCTGGCGGCTGCGCAGCACCATGCCGCTGTCGAGGCGCAGCGTGACCAGGTGGTCGTGGCCGTAGAACACCCGGTCGACCACCACGGCCTCGGCGACGCCTTCCCGGGGGTCGATGCGGACGGACTCCGGGCGGATGACCACCTCCACCGGACCGGCGGCGGCATGACACAGGCCCAGGCGCCCCAGCTCGCAGTCGACCGCGTCGTGGCAGGCGGTGCCGGGCAGGACGTCCGCCTCGCCGAGGAACTCCGCCACCCACCGGCTGCAGGGCCGCAGGTACACGTCCTCCGGGCTGCCGACCTGCTCGATGCGCCCCTCCCGCATGACCGCGACGGTGGCCGCCAGCGACAGGGCCTCGGCCTGGTCGTGGGTGACCAGCAGGGCGCTGGTGCCCGCCTCGCGGAGGATGCGCGCCACCTCCTCGCGCAGGCTCGCGCGGAGACCGGCGTCGAGGGCGGCGAAGGGCTCGTCGAGCAGGATCACGGCCGGCTCGGCGGCCAGCGCGCGCGCCAGCGCGACCCGCTGCCGCTCCCCGCCCGACAGCTCGTGGGGGTGCGCCCCCGCGCGGTCGGCCAGGCCCACCAGCTCCAGGCACTCGCGGGCGCGGGCGCGCCCGGTGGCGCCGAACTCCACGTTGCGCCGCACGGTGAGATGCGGGAAGAGCGCGCCCTGCTGGAACACCATCCCGACGCGGCGTCGCTCGGGCTCGACGAACCCGTCCGGGCCCTCCACGGGCCGGCCCCCGATGGCGATGGTGCCCGCGTCGGCCCGCTCGAAGCCGGCGATCATGCGCAGCAGGGTCGTCTTGCCCGACCCGCTCGCGCCGACCAGCGCGACGAGCTCGCCGTCGCCCACGAACAGGGAGGCCCCGGCCACGGCGCGCCGGGCCCCGAACCACTTGTCGACCTCACGGACCTCCACCGCACCGCCCGGGTGCCGTGCCTGCGCCATCCGTCCCCCGTAGATCAGGTATAAGGGGTACCTTACCTGCTCGGGACGGGGGTCGTCGCATCGACGAGAACGATCACGACCGGCGCGGGCTGCTCGCCCGCATCGGCACCATGCGCCTGGCCCTCATCGGCGGGGCACTCGTCCTCATCGCCGTGCTCGCCGTCTCGCTGACCGCCCTCGGCGGGGACGCGGACGTCGTGGTCTACAACGGCCGCTCCCAGTACGGGGACGAGGCGGCCTTCACGCGGTTCGAGGAGGAGACCGGCCTCCAGGTGCAGCTGCGCGGCGGCACCGCGCCCGAGCTCACCCAGCGCCTGCGGTCGGAGGGCACGGAGACCCCGGCGGATCTCCTGGTCACCACCGACCTCGCCAACCTGTGGCGGGCCAAGGAGGCGGGGCTGCTGCAGCCGGTGGACACGCCCGCCCTGCGCGGGAACGTGCGATCGGAGCTGCGCGACCCGGACGGCGCCTTCTGGCCGCTGAGCGTCCGCATCCGCACCCCGATGCGGTCCACGGCGCGCGTCCCCGCCGACGCCGTGCGCTCGTACGCGGACCTGGGCGACCCGCGCTGGCGCGGCCGCCTGTGCCTTCGCACGAGCAACAACGAGTACAACCAGTCCTTCGTCGCCGACCGCATCGCGAAGGACGGCGCCGCGGCCACCGAGCGGCTCCTGCGGAGCTGGATGCGCAACGACCCGCAGATCCTGGGATCGGACGTCGACCTGCTCAACGCGATCGCCGCCGGCCGCTGCGACGTGGGGCTCACCAACCACTACTACCTGGGGCGGATCCTGGCGGACGACGCCGACTTCCCGGTGGCCCCCGCGTGGCCCGACCAGGACGGCCGCGGCGCCCACGCCAACCTGTCGGGGATCGGGCTCGTCAACGGTGCCGATCACCGCGACGAGGCCGTGCGGCTGATGGAGTACCTCACGGCCCCGGAGGCGCAGCGCGACATCGCGGCCAACAGCGAGCTCCCCGCGAACCCGTCCGTGGCGCCGCCGGCGCACATCCGCGCCTGGGCCGACGTGGAGCTCGACCCGATCGACGTCGCCGACGCCGGTCGGCTGCTGCCGGACGCGGTCGAGATGATGCAGCGCGTGGGCTGGAGGTAGCAACGGGGCCGGCCGAGGCCGCCGCCGGGGGCGCTCCTCCGGCCCGGCGGCCCCGCACGGCGCGGCGGCGCGCGGCGGTCTCGGGGTGGACCGTGCTCGGCGTCGCGGTCGCCCTGCTGGTGGCGGGGCCGCTGCTCGCGCTCCCGCTGGCGTGGGTCGGCGAGGGCCGCGCCCTCGACCAGATCGCGTCGGGCCTGCTGCCCGAGGCCCTGCGCGCCAGCCTCGTGCTCGCCCTCGGCGTCGGCGCCGGCACCCTGGTGCTGGGCGGCGCGCTGGCCGCCCTCGTCTCGTTCTGGGACTTCCCCGGCCGGCGGTGGCTGGACTGGGCCCTGGTGCTGCCCCTGGCGATGCCCGCGTACGTGCTGGTGTTCGTGCTGCTGGGCCAGTACGACCCGGGCAGCCCCCTCCAGCGCGCGGCGGCCGCCGTATTCGGGGAGGGCACCCAGCTGCCGCAGCTGCGCTCCACCTGGGGCGCCATCCTGGTGCTCACGCTGGTGCTCTACCCCTACGTCTACGTGCTGGGCCGCAGCGCGTTCCTCGCGCAGCCGCGGGAGACGCTCGAGGCCGCGCGCAGCCTCGGCAGCGGCTACGGGAGGGCCGTACTGCGGGTCGCGGTGCCGCTGGCGCGGCCGGCGCTCGCGGGCGGGTGCGCCCTGGCGGTGATGGAGGCGCTCGCCGACTTCGGCGCGGTCAACCTCCTGGGCTACCGCGCGATGACCGACGCGATCTACCGGGTCTGGTACGGCGCCTACGACCAGGCCGCCGCGCTGCAGCTGGCCACCGTGCTGGTGACGCTGACGATCGCGCTCGTGGTGCTGGAGCGCCTGCTGCGCGGGCGGGCGCGCTACGGCGCGGCGCTGGCGCGCGGCGAGGCCGTGGTGCCGCGGCGCCTCGGGCCCGCGGCCGGCCTCCTCGCGGCCGCGGGCCCGGCCCTGCTGGTGGTGGTGGTGCTGCTGGCGCCGGTGGCGCAGCTGGCCGTGTGGTCGGCGCAGTCCCTCGACGCGGGTCTGCTCGGCGTGTCGCTGGTCGAGGCGGGGCTGACCAGCCTGCTGCTCGCGCTGACCGCGTCCCTGGTCGCGGTCGCCGCGGCGGTCCTGGTGGGGTACGGCCAGCGGGTGCGCCCCACGGCGATCGGTGCCGTGTCGACCCGGCTGGCGACGGTCGGCTACGCGGTCCCCGGGACCGTCGTCGCCGTGGCCGTCTACGTGCCGCTGGCATGGACGGAGCGCCGGCTGGGCGACGGCGCCGCCGGCCTCGTCGGCCTCGACACGGGGCTCGTGCTCACGGGCACGGCCGCCGGGCTGGTCGTCGCCTACCTGGTGCGCTTCCACGCGCTCGCCCTGATCACCGTGGAGTCGCGGCTCGCCCGCATCGATCCCGCGCTCGACGACGCGGCGCGCGGACTCGGCGCCAGCCGCACCCGCCTGCTCTCGGACGTCCACCTGCCGCTGCTGTGGCCCGGGATCCTGTCGGCCGCGCTGCTGGTGTTCGTGGAGGTCATGAAGGAGCTCCCCGCGACCGCCCTGCTGCGCCCGCTGGGGGGTGACACCCTCGCGATCGTGGTGTGGGAGGCGACCAAGGACTCGCGCTTCGACACGGCCGCGCTGCCGGCGCTGCTGATCGTCCTGGTCGGGCTGCTCCCGGTGATCGCGCTGATCCGGCTGTCGCGCGGAGAGGGCGCGGGTGCGGGGGGTGCGGGCGGCCCCGTGCTGCGGGCG
>DATMJR010000153.1:0-6224 GCA_035553775.1 Miltoncostaeaceae bacterium
TCGCGGGCGGCGCCGGGCGGGCCGCGTGACCCTACGCAACCCCGCGGACGCCGCGCAAGCGCGCGGTCGCCCGCGGGGCGCGCCCCTCAGACCGCCACCGCCTCCACGGCGCGCTGCACGAGGTGGGCCGGCACCTCCTCGTAGCGCCCGAACTCCATGGCGTACTCACCGCGTCCGCCGGTCATCGCGCGCAGGTCGATGGCGTAGCTGAGCATCTCGGCCATCGGTACCTCCGCCCGCACGACCTCCATGTCGCCCACGGACTCCATGCCGGCCGGGTGGCCCCGGCGGCCCGACAGGTCGCCCATGACGTCGCCGACGCACTCGGTGGGCACGGTGACGGAGACGTTCATGATCGGCTCCAGCAGCACCGGACGCGCCCTCTCGAGCGCCGCCCGCATCCCCAGCCCGCCGGCGATCTTGAAGGCCATCTCCGACGAGTCCACGGGGTGGTGCTTGCCGTCGTAGACCGTGACGCGGACGTCCACGACCGGGTAGCCGCCGAGCCCGCCGCGCTCCATCGCCTCGCGGACGCCCTTCTCGACCGCGGGGATGTAGGTGCGCGGGATGGCGCCGCCGACGATCCGGTCCGCGAACTCGAAGCCGGCGCCGCGTGGCAGCGGCTCCACGCGCAGCCAGCAGTCGGCGAACTGCCCCCGACCGCCCGTCTGCTTCTTGTGCTTGCCCTCGGCCTCGGCGGTGGCGGTGATGGTCTCGCGGTACGGCACGCGCGGCGGGTGCAGGTCGACGGCCACGCCGAAGCGCCGCTCCAGGCGCTCGGTGACGACCTCGACGTGCAGCTGCGAGAGGCCGCCGACGATGAGTTCGCCCGTCTGCTCGTCGCGGTGCACGTCGAGCGTGGGGTCCTCGTCGCACAGCCGCCGCAGGGAGGCGTGCATCTTGTCCTCGTCGGCCTTCGCACGCGCGGTGACGGCGAAGCTCATCACGGCCGGCGGCAGTGCCGGGCGCTCCATGCGCGGCACGGGCCCGCCCGTGACGATGACGTGCCCGGTGGCGACCTCCTTGAGCTTCCCCACGGCGCCGATGTCGCCCGGCCCGATGGCCGGCATCGCCTGGTGCTCGCGGCCCTGCAGCGTGAACAGCTGGCCGACCCGCTCCTTGGTGCCGTCCGCGTCGTGCACGGAGGTGTCGGCGGGCAGCACCCCCGTGAACACCCGCAGCAGGTTGATCCGGCCGCTGAAGGGGTCGGCGAGGGTCTTGAAGCAGTAGGCCACGGCGTGCCCGTCCGCCCGCGCGGGCAGGGACACGGGTCCGTCGTCCCCCTGGGCGATGCGCGGCATCGCCTCGGCGGGCGAGGGCATCGCCTCCACCAGCAGGTCCAGCAGGGGGTCCACGCCCACGCCCAGCTCGGCGGAGGCGCACACCACCGGGAACATCCGGGCCTCGCGGACGCCCGCCCGGATCGCGCGGACGAGGTCGTCGGTGGTGACCTGCTCGCCGGACAGGTAGCGCTCGATGAGCTCGTCGTCGTTCTCGGCGACGGCCTCCACCAGGGCCTCGCGCGCCATCTCGGCCTCGGCGGCGATCTCGTCCGGGATGGGGCCCGTCACCCCCCGGGCGCCTCCCGGGGTGCACATCGTGGCGGTCATCGACACGAGGTTGACGACGCCGCGCAGATCAGCCTCGGCCCCCACGGGGATCTGCAGCGGCACGCAGCCCGCGTCCAGCTCCCGCAGGGCGGCCACGCACGCGTCGGCGTCGGCGCGCTCGCGGTCGAGCATGTTCACCACGACGGCCCGCGGGAGGGACGCCTCCTCCAGGCGGTTCCAGAGGCGGCGGGTCTGCACCTCGATGCCGGCGGGGGCGTTGACCACCATCAGCGCGCAGTCGACCGCGGGCAGGACGGACAGGGTGTCGGCGTGGAAGGACGGCTCGCCCGGGGTGTCCACGATGTTGAGCTTGACGCCCGACCAGCGGGCGTTCACCAGCGCCGCGGAGATGCTGAATCCCCGTCGGCGCTCCTCCTCATCGTGGTCCGCGACGGTGGTGCCTGCGGCGACGGAGCCCCGTCGCGTCGTCGCACCGGCGGCGAAGAGCATGGCCTCGACCAGGCTCGTCTTGCCGCAGCCGCGGTGGCCCAGGACGGCCACGTTACGGAGCTTGTCAGGGCTCACGTGATCGGCCATCGCAAGTGCCTTTCGTGACGTAGTGCCGGGATCGGACCTTACGCCCTCCGGCGGCCGGAGGCGAGGCCGGGCCGCCCCGCCGCGGGCGGGATGAGGTCGCGGCTTCATCGCGGCCGACGCCGCCTCGCGGTGAGACGACGCGGGCGCGCCCGGCGACGAGGAACCCGCGCGGCACCACGGTCCGCGGGCGGGGAAGGACCGCCGCGGCAACCCCGTCCGCGGGCGGGGAAGGACCGCCGCGGCACCCCCGTCCGCGACGGGGAAGGACCGCCGCGGCACCCCCGCCCGCGACGGGGAAGGGACCGCCGCGACACCCGCGGCGGGGGCTAGCCCCGTCCCTCCGCGCCGTCGCCCTGCAGGCGGCCCTTCATGCGCAGGATGGCCTTGGTGTGCAGCTGGCTGACGCGGCTCTCGGTGACCCCCAGCACGTCGCCGATCTCCCGCAGCGTCAGGGCGTCGTAGTAGTAGAGCGAGATCACGATCCGCTCCCGCTCGGGCAGGCGCGCGATCGCGTCGGCGAGCGTGTTGCGCAGCTCCGTGATGTCCAGCTGCTGGGCGGGGTCGGCGTTGCGCTCGTCGCTGATGGTGTCGATCAGCGACAGCGGCTCCCCGCCGGAGTTGACGTTCCACATCTCGTCCAGCGCGACGATGGAGGAGTTGGCGATCTGGGTGATGGCCGCGTCGAACTCGCCGGCCGTCATGCCCAGTTGAGCCGCGAGTTCCTCGTCGGTCGGGGCGCGCTGCAGCTTGTGCTCCAGCTCGGCGGACGCGCGCTCGATCTGCCGGGCGCGGGCCCGGACCGACCGCGGGACCCAGTCCAGGGCGCGCAGCTCGTCGATGATGGCGCCCTTGATGCGGTTGACCGCGTACGTCTCGAACTTGACCTGCCGGTCGATGTCGAACCGCTCCACCGCGCCGATCAGGCCGAGCAAGCCGTACGAGATGAGGTCCTTCTCCTCGACGTGCGCGGGCAGCGCGCTCGACATGCGGCCCGCGACGTACTTCACCAGCGGGGCGTAGGTGAGGATGAGCCGGTCGCGGGCCATCGGGTCCTGGCGGTTCTTGAAGCGACGCCAGAGCATGCGCAGCTCCTCGTCGCCCGGCGGAGGCCCGGCGGGCCCCCCCAAGTCCCACGTCACGCGCGCGTCCCGGCCGTCATCGCGCGGCAGTCTACCGGTCGCCGGGCGGGCCCCCGCGGGAGGCGGCGCGCTGGGTGAGGAGCAGATCCGCCAGGGCCGCCACCCGCAGGGCGCCGAGCACGGCGGCGAGGCCGGCCGCACTCACGTCGCCGCCGCGCAGGATCAGCACGAGGGCGATGTTGCCGGCAAGCCAGATGACGCCCCGTAGCAGCAGGTTGAGGTACAGGTGGCCGACGCCCGGCACCGCGATCGTGAGCACGACCGCCGTGATCGTGGCCCAGCGCCCCTGCCGCACCGGCGGCGCCGCCGCGCCCCGGCCGCGCCGCCCGCTCACGCGCGCACCGCCCGGTCCTGCGTCGCCCACTCCACGGCGACCCCGTCACCGGCGGCGGCCCGCGCGGCGGCCAGGGCCGCGTCCCGGTCGAACTCCGGGTAGCAGTGGGTGAGCAGCAGGCGGCCGACGCCGGCGCGCCGCGCGATGCCGCCGGCGTCGGCGGCCGACATGTGCGGCACGCCGTCGGGCACCGGGCCGTCACCGAACGAGCACTCGCAGATGAGCACGGCGGCCCCCCGGGCGAGGTCGACCAGGGCCTCGTTGGGACGGCAGTCCGCGCTGAAGCAGAGCGCGGCGCCCCCGTGCTCCACCCGGAGGGCGAAGGTCGGGTCGAGATGCGGCACCCGGGCGTACCGGAGCGTCATCCCCTCCCCCAGGGGCACCTCGCCGCCGGCGTCGTCGAGCGGGACGAAGCGCAGTGAGTCGAGTCCGTCGTCGCCGTGCGCCGCGAGCCGCGCCCGCAGGCCCGCCGGACCCCAGACCGGCATCACGCGCCCGGCGGGCGGCCCCCACGCCAGGTAGACCTTGAGCGAGAGCAGGTCGATCATGTGATCCGGGTGCAGGTGGGACACCACGACCGCGGTCAGGTCCTCGGGCGCGACGTGCACCTGCAGGCGGTTGAGGGCCCCGGACCCCATGTCGAGGCAGACGCGGCAGTCTCCGGCGCGCACGAGGTAGCAGCTCTGCGCCTCGCCGTACCGGGCGTAGGCCGAGCCCACGCCCACGGGCACGACCTCGAGGCCGCCCTCCCCGCCGCCGTCCGTCGTCATGCCCGGCACCCGGTGCGGCCTCGGCGATGAGGCGGAAGAACAGCGCGAGGGCGAGCGCGGTGCAGCCGGCGCCGAGCACCGCGAGCGCGCCCAGGGTCTGCGCCGAGGGCAGTGCGGCGGGCAGCGTCAGCAGGGCCGCCGGGGCCACCCAGAGGGCCGCCCAGGCCACCGTCGCGGTCGCCAGGGCGACGGGCGGCGTCCTCGCGAACCGCCGCCGCACCCACAGGACCCCGACGGCGTAGCACCCGGTGGCCGCCACGATCATCGCCACCCCCGCCAGGCGGTCCCCGTCGCCGCCCACGTCGATCCCCACGAGGGCGGCGACGCCCGCCAGGCCGAGCACCAGCCCGGCGAGGGCGCGTGCGTCGACGCGCTCCCCCAGGCCGGCCAGCGCGCCGAGCGTGACCACCATCAGCGGCTCCAGCGCGATCAGGATCGCGGTGAGCGACGAGGTCACGTGCACCTCGCCGGCGCTGATCAGCGTGAAGGGGACGGCGATCTCCACCAGGCCGAGGAGGGCCAGCTCGCGGTGGCGGCCGCGGAGCGCGCGCCCCGCCCCGGAGGCGAGCGCGAACGGCAGCAGCAGCACCGCCGCCAGCAGGGTGCGCGCGAGCACCACGACGGGCGGCGACACCTCCTCCACCGCGACGCGGATGAACAGGTACGGGACGCCCCAGAGGACGGTGACCGCGGCGAAGAGCGCCCATGCACGCCCGGTCACGCCACGGGCCTCCCCAAGCGGGCGCGCACGCGGCCATGGTATACCCGCCCGCATGGCCGCCCCGCTGCGCATCCTGACGGCGCTGGTCGCGGCGGCCGCGCTGCTCGTCGGACTGGCCGCGTGCTCGGGCGGCGGCGGCGAGGACCGCACGGAGGGGCTCGGCCCCGCCCAGATCCTGGAGCGCTCCGCGGAGGCGGCCCGGGGACTGCGCGCCTACCGCATCGACCTGCGCGGCGAGGTGGAGACGACCCTCTCCCCCGCCGGCCGCCGCCAGGCGCAGGGCCCCGCGGGCCTTCTGGAGGGTCCGGTGCCGTTCTCCGGCGCCGGCCCGATCCTGCCGCCGGACCGCTTCTCGCTCGACCTGACCGCCGAGCCGCGCGGACTGGCCGTGCAGGCCAACCTGACCCGGGTGGGCGACGACCTCTTCCTGTCCACGTTCGGCCGCGACTTCGCGCTGCAGGTGCCCCCCGCCGGTGTCCGCGTCCTCGACGCCCGCAGGCTTTTCCCGTCGGTCGCGGGCTGGATCGCCGACCCGCGCGACGCCGGCCGCGAGGACGTGGGCGGGCAGGAGACGGTGCGCATCAGCGGTCGCGTGGACGCCGACCGCGTCGCGGGGGACCTCGCCGTGCTGCTGGGCGCGGCGCCCGGCGTGGCCGGCGGCGCGGTCCCCACCCCGGCCGAGGTGCGGCGGGCCGCGGCCGCCCTGCGCCCTCAGCTGTCGGGCTCCGAGGTCACGGTGTGGGTGCGCACGTCCGATCTGCGCCCCGCCCGCGTGCGGGTGGCGCTGGCGCTGACCGACGCGTCGCCGCTGGCACCTCAGCTGGAACGGCTGCGGCTGGACATGACCCTGGACCTGTCGGACTACGACGAGGACCTCGAGGTGTCGGCGCCGTCCGACCCGCAGCCGCTGCGGCTGGACGCGCTCACCGGGCTCGTCGGCGGCTGAGCCGCCCCGGGGCGGGATCCCTCTCAAGACGGCGCCCCGAGGGTCGATACAGGCCCTGCGGGCGCCGTCGGCGGCCCGCCGCCTCCCACCCGGGTCCCCCGCCCGGCGCGGGGAGGGTGAGGTCCCGGTCCCCCCGGCCGGCGGCCACGCACGGTTGACATCCCCCC
>DATMJR010000154.1:0-7835 GCA_035553775.1 Miltoncostaeaceae bacterium
GCACGACCGCCAGGGCGAGGGCGACGGCGCGCCCGCCGCTCACGCCGTGCGCGGGTCGGCTCCCGCCACCGCGGCGAGCCCGGCGGCCACCTCGTGCAGGGTGGGCCGGTCGGCCGCCTCGGGGGCGAGGCACGCATCGACCAGGGCGGGCAGCGCCCCGCGCAGCCGCCTCCGGGTGCCGAGCCGGGGGACGGGGGCGTGCAGCTGCGGGGTCTCCGTGTCCGTGTCGGGGAACGCGGGCGCGCCGGCGAGCGCCTCCCAGAGCACCATACCCAGACCCCACACGTCGGCGGCCGGGCCCACCACGCCGCCGCGGGCCTGCTCCGGGGCCATGTAGCACCAGGTGCCCCGCCCCGCGGGCACGCGGCCCGGGCGCTGCGCGACGCTGAGGTCGATCAGCACCGCACGGCCCCCCGCGGCGACCACGTTCGAGGGCTTCAGGTCGAGGTGGAGCAGCCCGTCGGCGTGCAGGTACCGCAGCGCCGACGACAGGTGGAGCCCGAGCCAGGCCGCGTCGGGCGCCCCCAGGGGCCGGGGCGCGGAGTCGATCAGGTGCGCGAGCGTCTCCCCGGTGAGGGTCTCCAGCACCACCAGCGGGCGCGGGCCGTCGTGCACCTCCCAGGCGCGCACGATGTGCGGGTGGGTGTAGCGGCGCAGGCGGCGCCCCTCGGCGAGCAGGCGGCGGGCGGCGGACCGGTCGTCCACCCGGTCCGGGCGCAGCGTCTTGACCACGCAGCGGCAGTGGCGCGCCTCGCTCCAGGCGTCGAAGACGTCGAAGACGTTGGAGCGGTGGATGCGGCCCAGCACGCGGTAGCCGGGCGCGATCGCGGTGCCGCGCCGGGGGCCGCCGCGCAGCGGGGACGTCGCACCGCTCACGCCCGCGCCTCCACGACCGGCTCTCCGGGGGCGGCGGGCGCGGTGCCGCCCGCCGGCACGCCCGAGGTGCCGTCCTCCACCAGCCGCCCGTCGATCAGCCGCACCACCCGGTCGGCGGCCGCCTGCGTCTGCGGGTCGTGGGTGATCACGATCGTGGTGCGGTCCTCCATCAGCCGCCGCACGGGGTCGCGCAGGCGGGCGCGGGCGGCCGCGTCCAGGCCCGTGGTGGGCTCGTCGAGCACCAGCACCGGCGCGTCGCGCAGCAGGGCGCGGGCGATGGCGAGCAGCTGCCGCTGGCCGCCCGACAGGCGCCGGCCCCGCTGGCCGACCACCGTGTCCAGGCCCTCGGGCAGGCCGCGCACGAAGTCCTCCGCCCCGGCCGCCCGCAGGGCCGCCCACAGCGCGTCATCGGTGGCGCCCTCGTCGCCCAGGCGCAGGTTGTCCCGGATCGTCCCGTGGAACACGAGCGTCTCCTGGAGCAGCACGGTCACGTTGCGGCGCAGGTCGGCCAGGCGGAGCTCCCGCACGTCGACGCCGTCGAGCGTCAGGCGCCCGGCGCCGGGGTCGTGGAAGCGCACGAGCAGCTTCGCGAGGGTGGACTTGCCGGCGCCGTTGGGGCCGACCAGCGCGACGGTCTCACCGGGGGCGACCTCGAGGTGCGCGTCGCGCAGCACCGGCGCGGAGCCCCCGGGGTAGGTGAACGTGACGCCCTGCACGGCGATGCGGCCGGTGGCCCGCGCCATGGGCACCGGCTGCGCCGGGTCGCGCACCTCGGGCTGCTCGTCCAGCAGCTCGATCACCCGCTCGGCGCCGGCGGCGGCCGCGAAGGCCGATGTGGCGAGCGACCCGAGCTCGCGCACGGGCGCGTACAGCTGGGTCAGGTAGGCCAGGAACACCAGCAGCCCTCCGATGGTGAGGCGCTCGTCGGCGACCGCCCAGGTGCCCATGCCGATCACCAGCAGCGCGGCCGCCAGCTCGATGATGTCCACGAGGGGGGTGAACAGGGCGCTGACCCGGGTGGCGGCGAGCTCGGCGTCCAGGATCCCCTCGCCCTCCCGGCGGAAGCGCTCCAGCTCGGCGCGCTCGCGCCCGTAGGCCTGCACCAGCGCCAGGTTGGCGAGGCTCTCCTCGCCCACGGACTGCAGGGCCCCGTTGCGGCGGCGCGCCTCGCGGGAGGCGCGGCGGATCAGGCGCGAGAAGCGGCCGGCGGTGAGCCACAGCACGGGGGTGGCCACCAGCGCCACCAGGGCCAGCAGCCAGTCGAGGTACGCGAGGATCCCGACGAACACCAGGATCCGCACCGCCGCCGACAGGGCCTCGGCGACCCCCGACAGCACCACGGTCTCGATCGCGGCGACGTCGCCCGTGACCCGCGAGAGCGTGTCGCCCATGCGCCGCCGCTCCAGGGTGTCGGGCGGCAGGCGCTGCATGTGCGCGAAGACGCGGCCGCGGAGGTTGAAGGCGAAGCGCTCCCCCACGTAGGCGGCCAGGTACTCGTCGAGGAACGACAGCACGCCGCGCCCGACCACGATGCCCACCGTCGCCACGGCGATCATCGCCAGCGGGCCGAGGTCGCGGGGGACGAGCACGTCGTCCACCACGAGCTTGAACATCCAGATCTCCGCCGCCTCGATCAGCGGGATCACCAGCGCGACCACGAGGCCCAGCCCGATCAGCCCGCGGAAGGGGCGGGCGTCGGGCCAGAAGCGGCGGAAGATGTCGCGCACCCGCTGGGCCGGCGCCGCCTCCACCAGGGGGGCGTCGTCGGCGCGCGGCGCCAGCAGGTCGCGCAGCGGACGGCGGCCCCGGGGATCCCGGGGCCGCACGTCCGGGCCGGGCGTCGTGCTCACGCCCGCCGGCTCAGGTGTTGGTGTTGCGGCGGCGGCGGCGCGGCCGGCGGCGCTTGGGCTTGCGGCGGCGGCGCCGGCGGGGGCGGTCGCTGTCGGAGTTCGACAGGGCGCGCGCGACGCTGCGCGCCGGCACCACCTGGGTGAACTTCAGGGCCATGGTCTCCTCCTCGTCGTGGGCCGTGCCGCCACCGTGCGATGCGGTGACATCACGAGCATCCGCGACCCGGATTTGCCCACCCTGAGAGGCGGATGAGAGATGTCTCACCCGCGGTGGTGCCGCCCGCCGCGCCCGGGGCGCGGCGGGCGGGAGGGTCAGCCCGCGGCGTCGGACGCGGGTTCGGCGGCCCGCGCCGGCGGGGCGCCCACGGACACGTCGGGCGCGCGCGTCTCACGGGGCGGGTAGCAGGGCTCCACGCGCAGGATGCGGGCGGCCCACACCGGCATCCACCAGTTCCAGCGCCCCAGCAGGTCGACGAAGGCCGGCAGCAGCATGCCGCGGACCAGGGTCGCGTCGAGCAGGATCCCGACGGCCAGGCCCGTCGCGAAGATCTTGACGTCGGTCTCGGGCGCGGATGCCAGCGCGACGAACGCGCCGAACAGGATCAGCGAGCCCGCCGTCACCAGGCGCCCGGTGCGCGCGATGCCGAGGATCACCGCCCGGTCGGTCGAGGGCACCTGGTCGTACTCCTCGCGCATCCGGCTGAGGATGAAGACCTCGTAGTCCATCGACAGGCCGTAGAGGAACGCGAACACCATCAGCGGGATCCAGACGGTGAGCGCGCCAGACGGCTCGATGCCGAACACCGCCTCGGAACCGTTGCCGTTCTGCCAGAACCACACCAGGAAGCCCCAGACGGCGCCGATCGAGATGAGGTTGAACAGCACCGCCTTCAGCGGCAGCAGGATCGAGCGGAACACGCGCGCCAGCAGCACGAACGTGATCACCAGGATCACCAGCAGGACCCAGATGAAGTTGCCGTAGACGGCGTCGTTGAAGTCCACGTTGGAGGCGGTCCCGCCTCCGATCAGGACCTCGCCCCCGAGCCCGGCCGCGGTCGCGCGCACCTGCTCCACCCCGCCCGGGTCGTACTCCCGCCGGGGGAAGGCCTGCACGACGGCGAGGTCGCCGCTGCGCCAGTCGGCGCCGGACGGCGCCACCGCGCCCCGCACGCTCGACAGCTCGCGCATGGCGGCCGCGGTCGCCTGCGGGTCGCCGCCGCGCACCACGATCTCGTGCGGGTTCATCGCCCCCGCGCCGATCCCGGACCGGTCGAGCTGATCGAGGGCCACCCGGGCGGGTCCGCCCGACGACAGCGCCTCCGCCCGGGGGACGCCCGTCGAGAAGTCCAGCACGGGCGCGGCCAGCAGGGCGAGCACCACGAGGGCCGCGCCACCCACCAGCCAGCGCCGGCGCACCACGAAGCGGCCCCAGGGCACCCAGCCCTCCTGGGAGCTCTCGGTGCGGCGCCGGAATCCGAGGCGGTCGAGCCGCGGACCCAGGGCGTCGAGCACCACCGGCAGCAGGGTCACCGAGATGAGCACGGTCACGAGCGGGATCAGCATCCCCCCGAACCCGATCGACCGCAGGAAGGGCACGGGCAGCACCATCAGCGCGAGCAGCCCGATCGCGACCGCGGCGCCGGACAGGATCACGGCCGAGCCCGCGTGCTGCATCGATGCGACGACCGCCTCGCGGTTGTCGCGGCCGTGGACCCGCTCCTCGCGCCAGCGCATGACGATCAGCAGGGCGTAGTCGATCGCCACCCCGAGTCCGATCAGGGCCACCAGGAACTGCACGACGACCGACACCTCGGTGACCTCGGCGATCGGCCACAGCACCAGGAAGGTCGTGGGGATCGAGATCGCGGCGATCATCAGGGGCACGAGCGCGGTCAGCGACCCGAACACGAAGCCCAGGATGACCAGGGCGAAGGCGCCGCCGATCAGGACCTCCAGCAGCACGCTCGGGCCCTCGCCGCCGCCGCTGTCACCCGACAGGGCGTCGTAGCCGGTGATGCGCACGGGCTGGCCGGCGACGGTGACCTCGGCCGCCGCCTCCTGCGCCGCCTCCAGGGCCGGGCCCGCCGAGTCGAACGCGACCGGTGACGGGCGGTACCAGACCACCCCGTATGCCGTGCGGCCGTCGTCGCTCACGAAGACGCGGTCGCCGGTGGTGGTGAGGTCGGCCGCCCGGCCGTCCGGCACGGCGGCGGCGATCCGCCCGAACGCGGCGCCGAGCTCGCGGCGCACGCCCGGGCTGTCGACCGTGATGCCCTCCGGCAGCTGGACGACGGGCACGATCGGCCCGAAGGCGCGCGGGCCGCCGGTGCCGAGCGCCGCCTCCACCGCCTCGTTGGCGGTGGTGCTCTCGCGGCCGGGCAGGCTGAACTCCTGCGAGAGGGCGTCGGAGGCGGGTTGCGTGGACGCGAACGCGGCCACCGCGATCACCAGCCACGCGAGCGCGACGACCAGGCGGTGGCGCAGGATCCAGCGGGTGAAGCGGGTCACGGGTCCTCCTGGGACGGGGAGGCGGGGGTGGCCTCGAGGGGTGCGCCGCCCGGGACGGGGCGACCCCGGCCGAGCCTACGACCCGGGCGCTCCCGCCCGCCTCGGGGTCAGCCCCGGTCCGCCAGCGTGGGGAAGAACCGTGACAGCGCGATACGGGTCTGCGTGATCGCCGCGGCCGCACCCTCGGCCGCCCGCCGCTCCGCGTCCGGGTCCGGGGGCGGCCCCGGGTCCTCCACCCAGCCGCGCGCCGGGTCGGCCCAACCCGCCGCCCGCGCCGACGCGCGCCACGCCTCGGGCAGCGGGTCGTCCACGTCCGCCCCGGCCAGCTCGGCGGCCAGCAGGGCCCACGCCCGCGGCGGCGCCGTGAAGGGGTCGTACCCGCCGCCGCCGAGGGCGACCAGGCGCCCCGCGCAGACCTCGTCCGCCAGCGTGCGCAGGGTGCGCCACAGCCGGGGGTACAGCGGCATCGTGGTGCACATGTGCGCCAGCGGGTCGCCGTGGTGGTGGTCGACCCCGCACTGGGCGACGATCGCGTCGGGCGCGAACGCCCGCACCACGGGCACCACGACCTCGTCGACGGCGCGCGTGTACTCGGCGTCGCCACTGAAGGGGGGCAGCGCGACGTTGGCGGCGCTGCCCGGTGCGGCCGCGCCGCCCGTCTCGGCGGCGAAGCCCGAGCCCGGGAACAGGTACCGGCCGCTCTCGTGGACCGACACGGTGAGCACCGTCGGGTCGTCGTAGAAGATCCATTGCGTGCCGTTGCCGTGGTGGACGTCGAGGTCCACGTAGGCCACCCGCGCGAGGCCGGCATCGCGGAGCCCGCGCACCGCCACCGCGGTCTCGTTGTAGATGCCGAACCCCTGGGCGCTGCGCGCGTCGCCGTGGTGGGCGCCCCCGGCGGGCACGAGCGCCCGCCGGGCCTCGCCGGCGGCGACCGCCTCGGCGGCGCGGGCGCAGGCCGCGCACGCCCGCGCCGAGTCCTCGTGCATCCCGGGGTAGGCGTTGTTGTCGCCGCCGATGCCCCACTGGCGGGCCTCGGGCGCCGCCGCGAGCACGGGCGTGGCGCTGTAGCGGCGGACGGCGCGGATGAAGGCCGGGGCGAACACGCGCTCCAGGCGGGCGTCGTCCAGCGGCGGCGGCGCCGGCTCCTGGCGGACGCCGGGGGCGTCCAGTATCCCGGCGTGGCGCATCAGGGCGACCGCGAGCTGGTGCCGCCGCGCGTCGGTGGGGTGGTCGCCCCCGAAGCGCATCCCGAGCGCGTCGTCGTGCACGACCAGCAGGTTCAGGGGCGGCACGGGCCTCGCGCGTCGGTTGCCGGGGCGGCCGATCCTACGCCTCCCGTGCCCGGGGGCCGGCGGCGGCACTAGTCTGCGACCGTGACCGACCCCGCCGCCCTGCGCGCGCGCCTGCTCCCGCTGCTGCCGCAGGTCTCCACGAGCGCCCTGCGCGATTGCCTGGCGCGCATCCATCCCCATCCGTGCGCCATCGTCGACCTGGTCACGCCGACCCCCGAGCGGGTGCTGTTCGGGCCGGCCGCCACCATGCGGTTCCTGCCGCACCGGGCCGACCTCTTCACGGGCCGCGCACACGACTTCGCGCACGCGTATTACCGGGCGGTGGGGGAGGCGCCCGCCGGGGCCGTCCTGGTGATGTCCAGCGGCGGGATGCCCGACGCCGCGCTCGCGGGCGGCAAGAAGCTGTCGCGGGCCGCGTTCCAGGGCGTCGCCGGCGTGCTGGCCGACGGGCGGCTGCGCGACCTGCACGAACTGGCCGCGCTGGGCCTGGCGCTCCACTGCAACGGCGAGGCCGTGGTGCCCGCCAACGGCGTGCTCACACCGGTGGAGGCGGGTGTGCCGGTGTCCGTGCGGGGCGTGACGGTGGTGCCCGGCGACTTCGTGCACGCGGACCGCTCGGGGGCGGTGGTCATCCCGGCCGCGCGGGTCGAGGAGGTCATGCGGGCCGCCGCGGCCCTGGAGCAGCAGGACGCCCGCACCGTCGACGCCAGCCGCGACGCCGCGGCCGACCGGCGGGCGGTGCTCGGGACGTGATCCGCCGCGCCGCCGCGGTCGCCCTGCTCGCCGCGGCGGCCCCGGCGGCCCCGGCGTCCGCGGGCGCGGGGGCGGCGCTCGACCACCTGGCGGCGGTGCAGGGCCGCGAGGCCCGGGAGGAGGGTGCGCCGGCGCCGCGCGCCCGCGCGCTGGCGGCCTGGGCGGCGCTCGCGGCGGCGGCGGCCGGCGAGGACCCGGCGGCCTGGCCGGGGAGCGGAGGCGGCCTGCTGGCCGCCGTCGGGCCGCCCCCGCGGACCGCCGATCCGATCCGGCCGGCGCGGTGGGCGCTGGCGCGATCGGCGGCGGGACGCCTGTCGGGTGGGGATGCCCGGCGCGTGCGGGCGGTGCTCGCGCGCCGCGCCTCCGCCCCGCCGGATCCCCTGCGGGCGGCCTGGACCCTGCTGGGCCTGCGCGCCTGCGGGGCGCCGGCGGACGACCCCGCCGCCGTCGCCCTCCGCGCCCACCTGGCCGCCACCCAGGATCCGGGCGGGGGATGGGCCTCCGGCGGGGGCACGCGTGCCGACACGGCCGCGACCGGTGCCGCGGTGCAGGC
>DATMJR010000155.1:0-2673 GCA_035553775.1 Miltoncostaeaceae bacterium
CCCGGCACCCGGGCGCGCCCGGATGAGGGAGGGTGACAACCCCCCTTCGCCCTTCCGAGACCCCCCTCTATGGTGAATCGCAGGGGTGTCCGGCGCTCAGTACCGCCGAACCGGGGTCGATAAGGACGACGCCGGGGAAGATCCCCCCGCGCCCCGACCACGCCACCACGAACCGGTGTCCATGAACCTCGCGGACCACGTCCTCCGACGGCTCATCGCCCTCGTCGCCGTCCTGGCCGTCCTCATCGCCGCCCCCCTCGCCGCGGCGCAGGCGCAGACCACGCCGGCCGAGCCGGCGCCGCCGCCCGCCGCACTCGTCGAGCCGCTCGGCGTGGAGGAGCCGCCGGCGGTGGTGTCGTACGCGGTTTTGCTCGGGGTGGCGCGCCGGGGCAACCTCAACGCCGCGGTCGTGGACGTCTCCGGCTACTGGGTGGCCGGGGTGGACCGCCAGGGGCACGCCGTCGCGGCGCGCATCCCCACGCCGCGTGCCGGGAGCGACTTCGGGCAGACCGACGCCGAGGCGCAGGCCGCCGCGCGCAGGGCGGACGCGACGCCCAGCGCCTTCGAGCTGGGCGACTGGCTCCGCGAGCGCAACGTGGTGGTGGTGGAGCCCCGCACCGTGGCGCCGGAGCGCACCCGCTCGGCATGGAGCTACGCGATGCTGCCGCTGGCGATCCTGCTGATCTTCGTGACCTTCATCGTCCTGTCGCAGGTGATGCAGCGCCGCCAGGGCGGCCGTGGCCGCGGCGGGGCCGGCGGGCACGGGCGGATCCGGCGCAACGCCAAGGTGGAGCCGCCGTCCACCCGCTTCGCCGACGTGGCGGGCTGCGACGAGGCCGTCGAGGAGCTCCAGGAGGTGGTCGGGTTCCTGCGGGAGCCGGACCGGTTCGCCAAGGTCGGGGCGCGCATGCCCCGCGGCGTCATCCTGTGGGGCCCCCCCGGCACGGGCAAGACCCTGCTCGCCCGCGCCGTCGCCGGCGAGACGGGCAGCGCGTTCTACGCCATGTCCGGCTCCGACTTCGTGGACACCTTCGTGGGCGTCGGCGCCGCCCGCGTCCGCGACCTGTTCGCCGAGGCGCGCAAGCAGGAGAAGGGCGCGATCATCTTCTTCGACGAGATCGACGCGATCGGCCGGCAGCGGGGGTCGGGCATGACCGGCTCCGACTCCGAGCGCGAGGCCACCCTCAACCAGCTGCTGGTGGAGCTGGACGGGTTCGGCCCCCGCGACCGCATCGTGGTCGTCGCGGCCACCAACCGCGTCGACATGCTCGACCAGGCGCTGACGCGGCCGGGGCGGTTCGACCGCCGCGTCCAGGTGGGCCTGCCCGCCGAGGCCGGCCGCCGCGCGATCCTCGCCCTGTACGCCGAGGAGAAGCCGATCGCCGACCCGGCCGACCTCGACCGCATCGCCTCGGTCACGGCGGGCTTCTCGGGCGCCGACCTCTCCAACCTCCTCAACGAGGCGGCCATCATGGCCGCGCGGGCGGGGCGCGAGCAGATCACCGAGGCCGACCTGGACGAGGGCATGCTCCGCGCCATCGCCGGCCCCGAGAAGCGCGACCGGCGCCTGGCCCCCGGCGAGCTCGAGACGATCGCCTGGCACGAGGCGGGCCACTGCCTGGCGGCGGAGCTCTGCCCCACCCACACCAAGACGCAGCGCGTCACGATCCTGCCGCGCGGCGACGCCGGCGGCCTGGCGCTCTACGGCACCGAGGACCGCGCCCTCACCTCCCCCCAGCGCCTGCACGAGCGCATGGTCGTCGCCATGGCCGGGCGCGCCGCCGAGCAGATCGGCTTCGGGGTGATCTCGTCGGGCGCGGCCAACGACCTGGAGCAGGCCAACCAGATGGCCCGGACCGCGGTGGAGCGGCTGGGCTTCTCGACCCGCGTCGGCCAGATCGCGGTCGCGCAGGGGCCGCACGCCGTCCCGATGGCCGACGAGACGCGCCGCGCCATCGACGCCGAGGTCGCCGAGCTGGTGGACACGGCCTACCGGGACGCGGTGGCGCTGCTGCAGGAGCACCGCGACGTGCTGGAGGCCCTGGCGCTGGCCCTGCTGGAGCGCGAGCAGCTCAACCGTGAGCAGATCGAGGAGCTCGTCGGCGGCCTCCCGGTGACGGACATCCTCAACCGGCCGCGCCTGCCGGAGCCGGTGCCGGAGCCGGAGCCCGTGCCGCTCCCCGTGGTCGACGTGGCGCCCCTCCCGGCGCCGCGGCGCCGGGGCCGGGCGGTGCCCGCGCTCGCCCGGCGCCGCGCGCTCGCCCGCGTCCCGCTGCCGCCGGTGCTGCGCCCGCTGCGCCGCGGCGCCGCCGCGGCGGCCGCGGGGGTCGCCGTGCGCGACCGGATCCGCGCCTTCCGGCGGGGCGCGCGGCGCCCGGGGGCCGGCACCACCACCTAGCGGCCGCGCCCGCCCGCCCCCGTCGCGCTCAGGCGCCGGGGGCGGCGGGCGGCCAGCGGCGCAGCGCGGCCTCGTGCCGCCGCCGCCGCTCGCGCTCCTCGTCCCACGGGGTCTCGGGGGCACCGGGCCGCGGCATGCCGTCGCCCCACAGGGCGCCGGTGCCCGGCAGGCCGGCCAGGGCGGCGAAGAGGTCGTCCTCCTCCAGGCCGGGCGCCGCCGCGGTGCGGAAGAGCACCTCGTCCGGCGGCGGGCGGCGGCCGGGCGGCGGGCCCCCC
>DATMJR010000156.1:0-12120 GCA_035553775.1 Miltoncostaeaceae bacterium
CCCGGACCCCGACCCGGAGCCGGACCCGGAGCCGGCACCGGACGGGCAGGCGCCGGGCACGCCGGGCAGCGGCGGCGCGAGCGGACCCGCGACGGGCGGCGAGCAGCCCGCCCCGGTCCCGGTGCCCGTCGCCGGGCTGCGGTTCGACGGCGTCGACGACGTCCTGGTCGCGGGGCCCGACCCGACGGCCGGGCTCACGGGCACGGCGCGCACGGTGGAGGCGTGGATCCGTCCCGAGGGCGACGGCGCCCGCGCGATCATGGGTGTCTGGCAACACGGAAGCGGCGGCTTCTACGCACGGGTCTCCGCGACGGGCGTCCTGTCTGCCGCCGTCGAGGACGGCGCGGCCTGGTACGAGGCGCAGGGGTCGACCCCGCTCGGGGACGGGCGGTGGCACCACGTGGCGGTGGTCTGGCGCCCCGGCGTCGCCATCGACCTGTATGTGGACGGGGTCCGCGAGCCCACGCGGACCGAAGGGACGGTCGCCCAGGCGCCCGCCGCCTACGGCGCCAACGGGGCCCGGATCGTCGTCGGCGCCTCCGGTGAGCACCCGAGCTGCGGCCCGACCTGGTGGTGCGACCGGTTCACCGGCGACATGGACGACGTGCGCTACTCCCTGGGCGCCCGCTACGACGGGGCGTCGTTCACGCCGCCGGCGACCCTCACACCGGACGCCGACACCATCGCCCGGTGGTCGCTGGACGCGCTGCCGCCGGTCGCCGAGGGCGCCCAGGCGCCCGCCACCGAGGCCCGGGGGGAACCGGGCACGGTCACCGGGACGCGCTGAGGGGCCGCCGGAGGCGGGTATCGTGGGGGGCCTCGATGCCTCCGCACACCCGTGAACAGCTCACCTCGCGCCGCTCGCGCCGCCGCGACCAACAGCGGCGGCGCAACCGGCGCGTCGCCGCCTCGATGCTCGTCCCCGCCGCGCTGACCGGGCTCGCCATGGGCGTCCTGTGGCTGGGCACGGGCGGGTCGGCCGAGAGCACCGCCCCGCGTCCGGCGCCGGCGCCGGCGCTGGGCCCGGGGGCCCGGCCGCCGGACATCACCATCGCCCGCGCGGGCCAGGTGCCCCTGCGGTTGCCGGTCGACCCGGAGCGGCTCACGGCGATCGCGTTCCACGCCCTCGAGGATCCGCGCGCGGTGGAGCTCGAGCCCACGGGCCCGCTCGACCACCACGACGCGCCGCGGGAGGGCCGGCCCGGGCCGGAGCGCGCCGGTGTCGACGTGGGCGCCCCCGCCGGGACGATGGTCTACGCGCCGGTCGACGGCATCGTCACCGCGGTCAGCGACTACGTGGTGCGCGGACGCGTGTTCGGCCACCAGATCGGCATCGAGCCCATGTCGGCGACGGGCGTGGTCGTGCTCGTCACCCACGTGGAGCCCCACCCGGGGGTGCGGCCGCCGCGGGTCGGCGAGGCGGTGCAGGCCGGACGGACGGCGCTGGGCCGGGTGCCCGACCTGACGCCCTACCTGGACCAGGAGATCTCGCGGTTCACCGCCGACGGCGGCAACCACGTCTCGATCCAGGTGTCGCGCATCGACGGCACCTAGGTGCGCGCCCTGCTCATCGGCGACGTCGTCGGCGCGGTGGGCCTGCGCGCGCTGCTCGCCACGCTGCCCGCGCTGCGCGCGGAGCACCGGCCGGACCTCGTCGTCGTCAACGCCGAGAACGCCGCGGACGGCACCGGGACCTCGGCGCGGCAGGCCCGCGAGCTGCTGGACGCGGGCGTCGACGTGCTCACGGGCGGCAACCACACCATGCGCCGCAGCGACTACCACGCCGTCCTGCGCGAGGAGCCCCGGGCGCTGCGGCCCGAGAACCTGCTGGCCCGCGGCGAGGGCGGCGGTCTCGCCGTGGTGGACACGCCGGCGGGTCCCGCCGCCGTGGTCAACGTGCTCGGCGCCGTGTTCATGGACGCCGTCGCGTCGCCGTTCGCGATCGTCGACGACCTCGTCGACCGGGCGCGGGAGGCCGCGCGGCACGTGTTCGTGGACGTGCACGCCGAGGCGACCAGCGAGAAGGTCGCCCTGGGCTGGCATCTCGCCGGGCGGGTGTCGGCCGTGGTGGGGACCCACACACACGTGCCGACGGCCGACGGCCGCGTGCTGCCCGGTGGGACGGCCTACCTCACGGACCTCGGCATGACCGGTCCGCACGACTCGGTCATCGGGGTGCGCACCGACATCATCGTCAACCGCTTCCTCACCGGGGCGCCGGCGCGCTTCGTCCCGGCCGAGGGCGGCGTGCGCGTCCAGGGGGCGGTGGTGGCCTGCGACGCGGACGGACGCGCGACGTCCATCGCCCGGGTCGACGTGCCCGTCGACCCCGTCCCCTAGACGGCGCAGACGCCGCCGGCCGGTGCCGGCGGTGGCGGGGCGAGCCCCCGCAGGGGCAGCGGATGGAGCGCGCCGTCGCGCACCTCGACCACCCGGTGGGCGCCCGTGTCGGCCGCCAGGACCCGGCCCCGGCCGTCGACGGCCACGCCGCCCGGCTCGCGGAGCCCCCGGGCGAGCGTCACGAGCGCGCCGTCCCGCCAGCGGCGCACGGCCCCGTTGTAGGTGTCGGCGACGAGGAGCGCGCCGTCGGCGTCGACGGCCACGCCGAGGGGGTGCTGCAGCGCGGCCGCGCCGTCGGCGCCGTCGGCGTCGCCCCACGCGAACAGGCCGGAGCCGACGAGGCTGGTCACGCGGCCGTCGCGCAGCACCCGGAGGGCGCTCGACTCGGCATCGGCGACGTACAGGGCGGGTCCTGCGGCGGCCAGGCCCGAGGGCTGCGCGAACAGGGCCTCGGCCGCCGGTCCGTCCACCAGGTTCTCGGACCCCGTGCCCGCCAGCGGCGCCAGGGTGCCGGCGTCGGGGTCGAGCAGGCCGAGCGCGTGCGACCCGGCGAGGGCGACGGCGACGCGCCCGTCCCACGGCGCCAGGTCCCAGGGCGAGCGCATGGGCGTGGCGCGGGCGGGTCCCCACGCCGTGACGCGGGTGCCGGCCGCCCCGGTGCCCGCGAGCGTGGTCACCGCGCCGGCGGCGAGATCGACCCGGCGGACGAGGTGGTTGCCCGTGTCGGCCACCAGCAGGTGCCCGTCGAGCGCCGCGAGCCCCTGCGGCAGCCGGAAGCGCGCCCCGTGCAGCGGGCCGTCGTCCGCGCCGGGCCCGCCCGTGCCGATCACCGCCTGCACCGCGCCGGAGGGGTCCGCCACGACGAGCCGGTGGTGGCCCGAGTCGGCCACCACGAGGCGCTCCGCCCACCGGCCGTCCCGCCCCCGCAGCGGGAGCGCCGCGACCCGGCCGGGGAATCGCAGCGGGGACGGCGGGTCGGCGGGGACGCCCGCGCCGGGCCGCGCTCCGGGCGTGGGCCCGGGGCGCAACCGCCCGGTGCGCCGGCCCTCGGCGGCGAGCGCCGCGACCGTCTCGGCGATGCGCACCGCGTGGCCCTCCCCGGCCACCCGCAGCGCCTCGCGCCCGTCGGGGTCGACCACCACCAGCGTCGGCCATGCGCGTACCGCGTAGCGGTCCCAGGTGACCATCTCGGGGTCGTCGAGCACCGGGTGGGTCACCGCGTGGCGGGCGAGGGCGCGGGCGAGGGTCGCGGGGTCGCGCTCGTGGAGGAACTTCGGCGAGTGGACGCCGACGACCGTCAGCACGTCGGCGAAGCGGGCCTCCAGCGGCCGGAGCTCGTCCAGCACGTGGAGGCAGTTCACGCAGCCGGGCGTCCAGAAGTCGAGCAGCACGACGCGCCCGCGCAGGTCGGCGAGCCGCAGCGGCCGCTCGGTGTTGCTCCAGCCGCCGCTGCCGGCGAGCTCGGGGGCGCGCACGCGCACGGGCATGGGCACGGGCATGGGCATGGGCATGGGCATGGGCATGGGCATGGGGCGATGGTGCCAGCACCCCCGCGGCGGCGGGCGGTGACTAGGCTGCCGCCCGTCCCCGCTGGAGGTGCCCGTGCGCGTGATGTCGGTGGTCGGCAACCGGCCCCAGTTCGTGAAGGCCGCCCCGCTGTCGCGCGCGCTGCGGCGTGCGGGCACCGAGACCCTGGTGCACTCGGGGCAGCACTACGACCCCGACCTGGCCGACCTGTTCTTCGACGAACTCGGCATACCGGAACCCGACCACGCGCTCGGCGTGGGGCCCGGGTCGCCCCTGCGCCAGACCGCGGCCATGCTCCCGGCGCTGGAGGACCTGATGCGCGCCGAGCGCCCGGACGTGGTGCTGGTCTACGGCGACACCACCACGACCCTCGCGGGGGCGCTCGCGGCGGCCAAGACCGGCGTGCCGCTCGCGCACGTGGAGTCGGGGCTGCGCTCGTTCGACCGCACGATGCCCGAGGAGCAGAACCGGGTGGTCACCGACCACCTCTCGGACGTCCTGTTCTGCCCCACCGCGGCCGCGGTCGCCAACCTCGCCCGGGAGGGGCTCACCGAGGGCGTGCACCGCGTGGGCGACGTGATGTTCGACGCGGCCCTCATGTTCGCCGACGCCGCGCGGCGCCGGCCGGGACCCGCGGCGCTCGGGCTCGCGCCCGGGGGCTACGTGCTGATGACCGTCCACCGGGCCGCGGCGACCGACACGCCGGAGGCCCTCGACGCGCTGGTGCGCGTGCTGCACGCCGTCGAGGAGCCCGCGGTGTTCCCCGTGCACCCGCGGACGCGGGCCGCCCTGGAGCGGGGCGGCCGTTGGGCGCACGCGGAGGCGGCACCGCACGTGCGCCTGCTGCCGCCGGTCGGATACCTCGACTTCACCGCCCTGCTGCTGGAGGCGCGCGTCGTGGTCACGGACTCCGGCGGGGTGCAGAAGGAGGCGTTCTTCCACGGGGTGCCGTGCGTCACCCTCCGCGACGCCACCGAGTGGGTGGAGACCGTGGACGGGGGGTGGAACACGCTCACGGGCATGGACCCCGCCCGGGTGCGGGCCGCGCTGGCGGCGGCCCGGGCGCCGGAGGGCCCGCGGCCGGACTGGTACGGCGACGGCCGCGCGGCCGAGCGCATCGCGGAGGTGCTCGCCGGCCGCGCCGGCGGGTCAGAGGTCGAAGGGCGAGGGCTCGGGGACGTCTGACCGGTCGCTCCGCGGGCGCTCGTAGATCTCGCCCGCCCCCATGTGCGCCATCAGAGCGTGCGGCCGCACCACCATGTAGAGGCCCCCGGGGTGCGCGCGCTCCAGGCGCTGCCAGGTGCGCGCCTCCATCAGGTCGACCACGCCCACGGCGATGAAGAGGCCCGCGATCAGGCCGGCCATCTCCCCGCCGCCGTCGGTGAGCCGGTCGAACATGACCAGCACGATCACGCCGAGCACCACGATGCCCGCCAGGCGGGTGCGCCGCTCGCGGGCGTCGGCGGCCGTCTCGTAGACCGACGGTCGCGGCGGCGGCGCCACCCGGTCGACGGCGCGGAGGCGGCGGGCGCTCGCGCGGCCGGCGAGCAGCAGCGACGGGACCCCCACGGCGGCGGCGCCGAGCAGCGTGCGCAGCTCCGAGACCGGCTGTTCGAGCAACCACACGATCATCCACCAGCCCGCGGCCGCGACGCCGATGCCCACCCCGGCGACACCCCGGACACGGACCTCGTCCCACGCGCGGACCAGGCGGGGCAGACCGGCGAGAGCGGCATCGGCCACCGGGACCCGTCCTTTCGGTCGTGAGCGCCGGTCACTACAGTAACGCGCCGTTGCGCGGGATCGATCTCACACACCCCTCGGCACCGGCCGGCCCCCACGGGGTGCGCCGGTGACCGCCGGCACCGCGCGTGTCGGCATCATCGGGCTCGGATACGTCGGACTGCCGCTGGCGGTGACGTTCGCCGAGGCCGGCGTGCCCGTGCTCGGGCTCGACGCGGTCCAGTCCAAGGTCGACCAGGTCAACGCGGGCCGGTCGTACATCGAGGACGTGCCCTCGGAGCGGCTGGGGCCCCTGGTCGCCGACGGGCGCGTGCGCGCCACCACCTCCTGGGACGCCATGCGATGGGTGGACGCGGTGGTGATCTGCCTGCCGACACCCCTCGACGAGCACCGCGAGCCCGACCTGTCCGCCGTGCTCGGCGCCGCCGAGAGCCTCGCCCAGCGCCTGCGGCCGGGCCAGCTGGTGGTGCTCGAGAGCACGACCTACCCGGGCACCACCCGCGAGGAGCTCGCGCCGCGGCTGGAGCGCTCGGGCCTGCGGGCGGGGCGCGACTTCCACCTGGCCTTCTCCCCGGAGCGGGTCGACCCGGGCCGCGAGGACTGGACCACGCGCACCACGCCCAAGGTGGTGGGAGGGCTCACGCCCGAGTGCACCTCGCGGGCCGCCGAGCTCTACGGCCAGGCCTGCGACACCATCGTGCAGGTCGCCTCGCCCGAGGTGGCCGAGATGACCAAGCTGCTCGAGAACATCTTCCGCAGCGTCAACATCGCGCTGGTCAACGAGCTCGCGCTGCTGTGCGACCGCATGGGCATCGACGTCTGGGAGGTCATCGACGCCGCGGCCACCAAGCCGTTCGGCTTCATGCCCTTCCGCCCCGGCCCGGGCCTGGGCGGCCACTGCATCCCGATCGACCCCTTCTACCTCACCTGGAAGGCGCGGGAGTTCGACTTCCACACGGAGTTCATCGAGCTCGCCGGCAAGGTCAACTCGCAGATGCCGGCCTTCTGCGTGGCCAAGGTCATGCGCGCCCTCAACTCGCGCCGCACGGCGCTCAACGGCAGCCGGGCCCTGGTGGTGGGCGTCGCGTACAAGAAGAACGTCAACGACACCCGCGAGAGCCCGGCGCTGCGCATCATCGACCTGCTCATCGCCGAGGGCGCGCAGGTGGCCTACCACGACCCCCACGTGCCCGAGTTGGCGACGCGGGCGCTCGCGAGCGTGCCGCTCACCGACGAGCTGCTCGGCGCGCAGGACGTGGCCGTGATCGTCACCGACCACGACGGCATCGACTGGGAGGCGCTGGTGCGGGCGAGCCCGCTGGTGGTGGACCTGCGCAACGTGGCGCCCGACGACCCGAAGGTGTGGACGCTGTGACGGAGCCGTCCGGCGGGGCGGCCCCCGTGCGCGTGGGCGTCGTGGGCATGAACTACTGGGGCCCCAACCTCGCGCGCAACTTCGCGCGCCTGCCCGGGGCCGAGCTCGCCTGGTGCTGCGACCTGGACCCGGCGGTGCTGGACCGCCACCGGGGCGGGTACCCCTCCACGCGCTTCACCACCGACCTCGACGACCTGCTGGGCGACGACGCCCTCGACGCGGTCGTGATCGCCACCTCGGTCCCCACCCACGCCGCGCTCGCGACGCGGGCGCTGGAGGCGGGCAAGCACACGTTCGTCGAGAAGCCGCTGGCCCTCCGGGCCGACGACGCCCGGTCGGTGGCGGCGCTCGCCGACGCGCGCGGCCTGGTGCTGATGGTGGACCACCTGCTCGTCTACCACCCCGGGGTGCAGCGGCTGAAGCAGTACATCGACGACGGCACGCTCGGGCGGGTGTTCTACCTGTACGGCAACCGGCAGAACCTGGGCATCGTGCGGCCCGACGAGAACGCGCTGTGGAGCCTGGGCCCCCACGACATCTCGGTGATGCTCTGGCTCGTCGGCGAGCGGCCCTCCGAGGTGTCGGCGACCGGCGAGAGCTACCTGCAGCCCGGCGTCGAGGACGTGGTCTTCGGGCGCGTGCGGTTCCCCAGCGGGGTCATCGGCCACCTGCACCTGTCGTGGCTCGACCCGCACAAGATGCGGCGGATGACCGTGATCGGCTCCGACAAGATGGTCGTCTTCGACGACATGGAGACCGAGCGCAAGGTCACGCTGTACGACAAGGGCCCGACCCCTCGGACGGACACCTACGGCGAGTACATCCAGGTGCGCAGCGGGGACATCCACATCCCGAAGATCCCGGTCGTGGAGCCGCTGCGGGTGGTGTGCCAGGAGTTCGTGGACGCGGTCGCGACCGGGCGGCGGCCGCTGGCCGACGGCGCGGCCGGGGCCACGGTGGTGGAGGTCCTCGAGGCCATGACGACCAGCCTGCACAGCGCCGGTGCGCCGGTGCCGCTGGCGGGGGGAGGCGCGGGATGAGGGAGAACCTGGTGCTGGGCGAGGGGGTCGTGATCCCCGACGACGCGGAGGTGGGCGCGAACGTCGTCATCCACGCGGGCACCGTGATCGGCGCCGGCTGCGTCATCCAGGACAACGTGGTGCTCGGCAAGCAGCCCCGCCTGTCGGCGCGGTCCACGGCGCGGCGCGACCCCCTGCCCCCGCTCGAGCTCGGCGCCGGCGCGGCGGTGTGCTCCGGGGCGATCGTCTACGCCGGCACGCGGATCGGCGCGGGCGCCATCATCGGTGACCAGGCCTCGGTGCGCGAGCGCTGCACGGTGGGCGACGGGTCGGTGGTCGGCCGCGGGGTGTGCGTCGAGAACGACGTCGTGATCGGCGCGAGCTGCAAGATCCAGTCGAACTCGTACATCACCGCCTACTCCGAGCTCGAGGACCACGTCTTCATCGCCCCCTGCGTCGCCACCACGAACGACAACCTCATGGGGCGCACCGAGGCTCGCTTCGGCCACATCCGCGGGGCGGTCATCCGCCGCGGCGCACGGGTGGGCGGCGGCGTGGTGATCCTGCCCGGCATCGAGATCGGCGAGGAGGCGTTCATCGCCGCCGGCGCGCTGGTCACCAAGGACGTCCCGGCCAAGAAGCTGGTCGCCGGCCTGCCCGCCAAGGTCTGGCGGGACGTGCCGCCCGAGGAGTTCGTCGAGGCCTGAGCGGCGGCCGGGGGCCTCCCCCCGCCGCGGTCAGCGCACGCGGATGCGCGCGATCCCGCGGCCGCCGCTGATGACGATGCCGGGCACGGCGGTCGTGGTGCCCTCCGTCGCGTCCTCCTCGTCCTCGCCCGGGGCGAGGACGCGCACGGCGTCGTGCCGGTCGTCGGTGGCGCGGCGCAGCGCCCGCAGCAGGCGCTCCCGCCGCGTCGCGCCGGTCTGCAGCGCCACGGCCCGTGCCGCGCGCGCGGCGGCGGGGTCGGTGCGCACCGGTGCGGACTCGCCGCTCAGCACCGACGACAGGTCGGCGAACGACGGGTCGAACCCGTCCTCGGCGTTGGCCACCACCCGGAGCGAGGTCCGCCCGGGCTCGAGGTCGCGCGGGATCCGCACCGGGACCACCACGCGGCGGTTGCCGCCGCGCCACATCTGCAGGGTCAGCACCAGCCGGGCCCGCTGACCGGGGCGCACCGTGGAGGGCGCGATGCGGGCACTGCGGATGACGGCCGCGCGCACGCGGGGATCGAGCGTCTGCACGACCTCCACCGAGCCGGGCATCACCGGCAGCAGCGTGTTCTGCGTGAGGATCGTGAGGATCCGGCTGAGCGCCCCCGACGACAGCGACACCGTGTCACCCGCCGCGGCGTAGACGTTGCGGTACACGAACGGGCGGGGCAGGCCCGGCGCGCGGACGGTGATCCGCAGCGAGAGCGTCCCCGACGTGATGCCGTCGCGCACCCGCAGGACGGGCTCCGCCTGCACCAGGTCGGCCACCACCGGCACCAGCTCCGGCTGGGGCGCCATCTGGGCGCGCAGGTCCGACACGGTCCCGCGGCGCACGTCGCGCGCCCGCGTGCGCACCGAGACCGCCTCGATGCGGCCGAGGCGCCCCACCACCCCGTCCCGGCGATCCCCCGTCACCATCCCGACCAGCGCCGTGGGCTCACCCAGCTTGTAGGACTGGGCGCGGATGGGCGCTGGCACGGTCGTGATCACCCAGCCGCCGCCCATCAGCAGGCGCACGTTGCCCGCGCCCGTGAAGGGGTGCCCGAACGCCAGCACGGTGTCGCCGTCCGTGTACGTCACGGTCCCGATCGCCCCGAGGGCGAGGTCCCCGCCGAGCACGAGGGCGGTCACGGAGGACCCCGGTGTCAGCGGGACGGCGGGCCGCACCGTGCGCGGCTCCAGCACGTCGACCTGGGCCCCGCCGAGGCGCCGCGACAGCGCCGGCGCCAGGCGCCGGTGTGCGCCCGCCAGGGTCCAGCGCACGAGGGGCACGAGCACCCGCGCCTCCGGGTGCCGCTGCCGCAGCCGGGCCGCGGCGGCCCGGTCGGGGGCGACGTGCACGGGGCGGGACGCGGCGGAGGGCGCGGGGCGGACGAGGGCGCGGGTGCCGCCCGCCACGGCGAGCATCTGCTCGATGGGGGTGATGCCGCCGATGGAGTTGGACTCGTCGCCCTGGCCGTAGGCGATCGCCCCGATCACGCGGGGGATCCCGTCGCCGCCGGTCACGTAGACCGGGCTGCCGCTCATCCCCTCGGCGATGCCGCCGGTGGCCTCCATGAGGGGCCCGCTCGCCCGGATGATGATCAGCGATCCCCCGGGCCCCGGGCCGCGGCTGACATCCAGGACCGTCACCGGGAAGGGCACGATCTCAGTGCCGCGCACCACCGTGTAGGCCGTCCCGGTCATGCCCGGGCGCACCTCCGACAGGGGCATGACGGGGTCCGCCGCGTGGGCGGCCGCGACCGGGACGAGGCAGATGGCCAGGGCGGCCAGGGCGGCCCGGCGGAGGGCCGGAGGCCGGGCCCTCACGGTGGATGCGCGCATTGTGTGGGCCACTATTGCAGCGCTCCGGCCGGTCCGCCCGGGGGCGGGGTGCCGTGGCGGCGAGGTGCCGGACAGGGGGACCACCGGCACCGCCGCCGCGCACGGTTCGCGGAGAGACAGCCGATCCCTGCGCGTCGTGTGCATCCCCTGCGTCGGCCGGCCGGGGCAGCCGCCGCATACCCCCGACGGGGGAACCACGGTGCCGCGCCCGCGGGAACGGCGGCCTCCGCGGGGACGGGAGGACGCCCGCAGCCGAGGCGCCTACCTCCCGCCGTACTGGGCCTCGTAGTAGGCCCGGTACTCGCCGGTCTTGATGGGCTCCCACCAGGCGCGGTGGGCGCGGTACCACTCCACGGTCTCGGCGAGGGCGGTGTCGACGTCGTGGGCGGGCGCCCAGCCCAGGGCGCGCAGCTTCGCCGTGTCCAGGGCGTAGCGCCGGTCGTGGCCGGGCCGGTCGGCCACGTGGCGCACCAGGCGCGCATCGCGCCCGGTGAGCTCCAGGATGCGCGCGGTGATGTGGCGGTTGGTGGCCTCGTGGCCGCCGCCGACGTTGTAGACCTCGCCCGCGGCGCCCTTCGTGGCCGCGGTCATGATGCCGGTGCAGTGGTCGGCGACGTGGATCCAGTCCCGCACCTGCAGCCCGTCGCCGTAGAGCGGCAGCTCGCGCCCGTCGAGGGCGTTGGTGACGAACAGCGGGATCAGCTTCTCCGGGTACTGACGCGGGCCGAAGGTGTTGGAGCCGCGGGTGACCACCACGTCCATGGCGTAGGTGCGGTGCCAGGCCAGCGCCTGCAGGTCGCCGCCGGCCTTGGAGGCCGAGTAGGGGCTCGAGGGGTTGACCGGGTCGGTCTCGCGGAACGCGCCCGCGGCGATCGAGCCGTAGACCTCGTCGGTGGAGACCTGCACGAACCGGCCCACCCCCGCCCGCCGGGAGGCCTCCAGCAGGACCGCCGTGCCCACCACGTCGGTCATGGGAAAGCTCTGGGGCTCCAGGATCGAGCGGTCCACGTGGGTCTCGGCGGCCATGTTGACCACCAGGTCGACCCCCGCCACGGCCTCGGCGGCCGCCGCGGGGTCGGCGATGTCGGCGTGCACGAACCGGTAGCCGGGGTGAGCGGCGACCTCGGCGACGTTGGCGGGGTTCCCCGCGTAGGTGAGCTTGTCGAGGTTGACCACCTGGTGGCCCTCGGCGAGCGCCATGCGCACGAACTGCGAGCCGATGAACCCACAGCCGCCGGTGACGAGGATCCTCACGGGCGCGCCCCCCGGGCGGCCGGGGCGAGGGCCCCGACGGCGGCCAGGTGGTCGGCGAGCCCCTCCTGCCAGGCGCGCAGCCGCGGGGCGCCGGGGCGCGTGGAGACGAGCACCGAGCACGCCGGGCGCGGCGCGGGCCGGCCGAGCTCGGCGGTGGAGATCGCCCGCACGCGGGTGCTCATCCCGGCCATGCGGAAGACCTCGGCCGCAAGGCCCGCCCAGGTGACCGAGCCTGCGCCGGCGGTGTGGTAGACGCCGGGCGGGTGCATCAGAAGCCGCTCCAGGGCGTCGGCGAGGTCGCGCGTCCAGGTGGGGCAGCCCTCCTGGT
>DATMJR010000157.1:0-8517 GCA_035553775.1 Miltoncostaeaceae bacterium
TGGTGGACGTGCGCACACCGTCCGCGATGCGCCTGATCGAGACCATGCGGCTGGAGGGGGACCTCGTGGGCGCGCGCAGCGCCCGGGGCGCCGTCCGCCTGGTGCTGCAGACCCCGCCCGACCCCGTCGTGCTCGACGCCCCGTCGGACGGCTCGGCCGCCGCCGCCCGCGCCGCGGTCGCGAGGAACCGGCGCGCCATCGCCGCGGCTCCGGCGCGGACGTGGCTGCCCACGATGACCATCACGCGGGCCGGGGCCGCCGCCGGCACGGCGCGCCCGGCGGTGCGCTGCGGCGACGTCCGCCGGCCGACGCGCTTCTCGGGCCTGGGGATGCTGAGCGTGCTCACCCTGGACCCGGCACGCGGTCTGCAGCCCGTCGACCGCGACGCGGTGTTGACCGACGGCCAGATCGTCTACGGGACGGCCGACAGCCTCTACGTCGCCACGCCGCGGTGGAGCGACCCCTCCACCGCCTCGGCGGACGACCTCCCCGCGGGCGCGGCCACGCAGATCCACCGCTTCGACATCGCGTCGCCGAGCGCGACCCGCTACCGGGCCAGCGGCCGGGTGCCCGGCTACCTGCTGAGCCAGTGGGCGATGTCCGAGCACGACGGGCGGCTGCGGGTGGCGAGCACGAGCGAGCCCGGCTGGGTGGCCGACGGTGGCCGCCCGAGCGTCAGCCGGGTCACCGTGCTCGAGGAGCGCGGCGGGCGGCTGGTCGCCGTCGGCGCGGTCGGCGGGCTGGGCGAGGGGGAGCGCATCTACGCGGTCCGCTTCATCGGCGACCTGGGCTATGTGGTCACCTTCCGGCAGACGGACCCGCTGTACGTCGTCGACCTGTCCCGGCCCACGACGCCCCGCGTGCGCGGGGAGCTGAAGATCCCCGGGTACTCCGCCTACCTGCACCCGGTGGGCGAGGACCTGCTGCTCGGCGTGGGCCAGGACGCCGACGCCCGCGGCCGCACGCGCGGCACGCAGGTGTCGCTGTTCGACGTCTCCGATCCGGAGCGGCCCCGCCGCGTGCGCAACCTGACGCTGCCCGCCACGTGGTCGGAGGTGGAGTCCGACCACCACGCCTTCCTCTACTGGGCGCCGCGGCGACTGGCCGTCGTGCCCGTCGCCGGCTCCGGCGAGGACGGCGCGTCCGCGCCGCGCGCGCTCGGGATCCGGGTCAGCCGGGCGGACGGCCTGGTCCAGGTGGGCGTGATCGCGCACCCGAACCGCGACCACCGGGGGGCGATCCGCCGCTCGCTGGTCGCCGGCGGCCGGCTGGTGACCCTGTCCGAGGCCGGGCTCGCCGTCGACTCGCTCGACGGGCTGCAGCGGGTGGGCTACCTGCCGTTCGGCTGATCGTCCGCGGTGGCCGGCCCGGGCGGACCCCCGCTCCGGCCGGCCCCGCGCATCCCGAGCAGTCCGGCGAGGGCGAAGAGGACGCCGACCAGTGCGACCAGGCCACCCGCCATCGCGGCGACGGTGGCCACCTGCGCTAGCTGCGGCACGTCCGCCCGCAGGCGCACCGGCACCGCGAAGCCGGCGCCGCCGTCCAGGCGCGCGACCAGCACCTCCTCGTCCCGCTCCTCGACGCTCCACTCGAGGGTGAGGGTGCGTTGGGTGCCGCGGTCCGTGGCCGTCCACCGCCCGTCCGTCCGGACCCGCCCCCCCGGGGTGCCGTCGACCCGGGTGCGGGCGAGCCGGAGCGGCCGGTTCTCCAGGCCCCGCGCGACCTCGTGCTCGACCCCCGCGACCGCCGAGCGCACCGCGGCGCGCGGCGCCCGGGCCACGAGCAGGGGGACCTCGCCCGCCGTCACGTCGATGCCGAGGCGCGTGCCGGGCGGGTCGGCGGTGATGACCTCCACCGGCAGCACGAGCGCCGCCGCGGACGTCTCCACGACACCGGACGCCGCGACCGTGCCCTCGTCGCCGCCCAGCACGCGCACCCCCACGCCCAGGGCGGCGACGAACCCGCCGAACAGCAGCAGCGCGGTGCCGAGCACCGCCAGCAGGGCCGACCTCATCGCACGAGCCGGAGCAGGAGCGTCTCCAGGGTCGCGGCCGGGTCGTCGCACAGCCCGGTGTGGACCGGCGACGGCTGCAGCACCGTGCTCGCCGGAGCGGTCAGCCAGTGGAAGCGCTCGTGCCGTGGGAGGCGCGCGATGGGACCGGCCGCGGGGTCGCCCCGGCCGATGCGCTCGAGCGCGGTCAGGCGCTCGCCCACTCGCCCGACGTCCAGCCCGGGGTCGAGCGCCCGGGCGCGCGCGGGGTCGAGAGCCGTGCGCACGTCCAGGAAGTCCCGCGTGCGCGCGAAGAGCACCACGCCGACGTTGACGCACTCGCCCCGCTCGATCCGGGGCACCAGCCGCAGCACCGCGTACTGGAACGGGGCCCCGCGCTCAGACGCCACGCCGGATCTCCTCGGCGTCCGCCACCCAGGCCCGCGCCGCCAGGCGCCCGCAGAGGTACTCGACGTACTCGCGCCGGCGGTCCTCCGGCGTCGCGTCGCCGTCGTCCAGCCAGGCGTCGGGCACGCCCGCGACCACCTCGGCGAGGGCCTCCCGGCCCAGCCGCGGCGCCAGGCGGGCGTCCGCCTCGGGCAGCGGGCCGGCCCGGCCGAGCAGGACGTGGTCGCGGATCATCGGGAAGGGCCGGCCGGCGCGGGACACGAGGTCCCCGGGGGAGTGGTGCAGGTAGAGGGCCGCACCGTGGTCGATCAGCCAGGTGCGCCCGTGCCAGACGAGCATGTTCGGATTGCGGGCCGTGCGGTCCACGTTCGTCACCAGGGCGTCGAACCAGACGACGTCGGCGGCCCACGCCGGGTCGACGGGCTCCGCCCCCGAGTGGTCCAGGGGCAGTGCCCCCGGCAGGAAGTCCATGCCGGCGTTGAGGCCGACGCTGGCCCGCAGCAGGTCCTGGATCTCGGGGTCGGGCTCGGCGGCGCCCAGCTCCGGCGGCACGTCCAGCACCACGAGGTCCGGCACCGGGAGCCCCACCAGCCGCCCTCGCGCAGCGGCGTCACGTACCGCGTCGCGCGCACCCGCGGCGGCCGCCGCTCGTCCCCGTCCGACACCCCGGGGACGCTAGCCCACCGGACGCCCGTGGCCGTGCGATAGTCCCGGCCGTGGCCGACCCCGCCTACGACGCGGCCCGCCGCGCCGCGGGCGACCTGCGCACGCGCCTGGGCACGCACGCCGCGGCGCTGGTGCTGGGGTCGGGGTGGGCGGACGTCGTGGAGCGGCTGGGCGACGTGCGCGCGAGCGTGCCCATGACCGACCTCGCCGGGTTCCCGCCGCCGGCGGTCGCGGGCCACAGCGGGCTCGCCCACCGGGTCGACGTCGGCGGCGTGCCGCTCCTGGTGCTGGCCGGACGCACGCACCTGTACGAGGGCCACCCCGTGGCGGCGGCGGTGCACGGGGTGCGCGCGGCGGTCCTGGCGGGGTGCCGGGCCGTGCTGCTCACCAACGCCGCCGGCGTGCTGATGCCCGGGGCGCCGCCCGGCACGCCGGTGCTGATCCGCGACCACCTCAACCTCACGGGGCAGAACCCGATGGCGGGCCCCGGGCCCCCGGACGACCTGCCGGGCCGGTTCGTCGACCTGTCGGACCTGTACAGCGTGCGGCTGCGCGCCGCCGCGCGGGCGGCCGCCCCGGGGGTGCCCGAGGGCGTCTACGCGGGGCTGCTCGGCGGCAGCTACGAGACGCCGGCCGAGGTCGCCATGCTGCGCGCGCTCGGGGCCGACCTGGTGGGGATGTCCACGGTGCTCGAGGCCGTGGCCGCGCGGCACCTCGGCGCCGAGGTGTTCGGCGTCTCGCTGGTGACCAACATGGCGGCCGGCCTCTCTCCCGAGGCCCTCGACCACGCCGACGTGCTGCGTCGCGGGCGCGACGCCGTCGGGGGCCTGGTCGACATGCTGCGGGCCGTGGTGGCCGCGGTGTGACCGGCGGCGGATCCGCGTGGGCCGACGCCGCGCGGCGCTGGATTGCGGCGGACCCCGACCCGGAGACGCGGGCCGAGGTGGAGGCGCTGCTGGCGGGGGGCGACGGGGCGGCACTCGAGGAGCGCTTCGCGGGGCGCCTCGCGTTCGGCACGGCCGGGCTGCGCGCGCCCATGGGCGCGGGGCCACTGCGGATGAACCGGCTGGTGGTGCGTCATGCGGCGGCCGGCATCGCGCGGTGGCTGTGCGGGGAGGTCCCGGGCGCCGCGGCCGCGGGCGTCCTGGTGGCGCACGACGCCCGTCACCGCTCCGCGGCCTTCGCCGCCGACTGCGCCGAGGTGCTGGCGGCGCACGGGCTGCCGGTGATCCACTCCGACGGCCCGCTGCCCACGCCCGTGGCGGTGTTCGCCCACGGGCGCGCCGGCACGGCGGCCGCCGTCGTGGTGACCGCGAGCCACAACCCGCCCGGCGACAACGGCCTCAAGCTCTACGGGCCCGACGGGGCGCAGATCGTCCCGCCGGCGGACGCGGCGATCGCCGCCGCCATCGACGCGGTCGCCGCCGACGGGGAGGTGGTGCCCGCCGGGGTGCCCGCGGAGGTGCGGGCCCTGCCGGCGACCCTGGTGGACGCGTACGTCGCCGCCACCCTCGCGCGGGTGCCGCGGCCCCCGGCGCCGGTCGCGGTGGCGCTCACCGCCATGCACGGGGTCGGCGGCGCGCCGGCCCGCCGCCTCCTGGAGGCGGCGGGTGCCGGGCGGGTGCACGTGGTCGGGGCGCAGATCGACCCCGACCCCGACTTCCCCACCGTGCCGTTCCCGAATCCGGAGGAGCCCGGCGCCACCGACCTCCTCGCGGCGCGGATGCGGGAGACCGGCGCCCCCCTGGGGCTGGCCCTCGACCCGGACGCGGACCGCGTGGGCGTGCTGGTGGCCGCCCCCGAGGGCCCGCGGCAGCTCACCGGCGACGAGGTGGGCGCGCTGCTGGCGGAGTGGCTGCTCGCCCACGTCGTACGCGGGCCGGACCGGCTGGTGGTGAGCAGCGTGGTGTCGTCGCGGTTGCCCGCGCGCATCGCCGCCGCGCACGGCGCGCACCACCGCGAGACGCTCACCGGCTTCAAGTGGCTCTGCCGGCCGGCGATGGAGAACCCGGGCTGGACCCAGGTCCTGGCCTACGAGGAGGCCCTGGGGTACGCGATCGGCCCGGACGTGCGCGACAAGGACGGGCTGTCCGCGGCCCTCGCCGTCGCGGCGATGACGGGGACGCTGGCGGCGGAGGGCCGCACGCCCCTCGGTCTGCTCGACGACCTCCACCGCCGCCACGGCGCGCACGTCCAGGACAACTTCTCGCTGCGCGACGAGGCCCCCGGCGCCGCCGCCCGCCGCGACGCGCTGCTGGGCCGGCTGATGGCGGCCCCGCCCGCGGCGCTCGCCGGGCTGGCGGTGCGCGCCTGCGACCTGCCGGCCCCGGACGTGCTGCGCATCGACCTGGACGGGGACGTGCGCGTGGTGGTGCGTCCCAGCGGCACCGAGCCGAAGCTCAAGTGCTACTGCGAGGCACGGGAGCCGGTCGCCCCCGGCGCGCCGGTGGAGCACGCCCGCACGCGGGCACGGGAGCGCCTCGCCGCCGTGCGCGGGGCCCTCGCGGCCCTGCTGGTGCCGGCCCCGTCCGGGAGGTGATCGCGCGGCGGCGACCTGTCAGGATCGCGGCGTGGTCACGCTCGCCCGCGACTCCCGGGGCGCCCTGCTCGCCGGCGCCCACACCGGCCCGCTGCGGGTCGCGCCGGTCGACGGCCTCGCGCTCGAGGAGCGCGCGGCGCGCCTTATGGCGCGGTCGGTGAAGCGCGAGAGCAAGCAGGCCGGGCTGCTCCTGGCCGTCGCGTGCACCGACCTCACCACGCTCGAGGGGGCCGACACGCCGGGGCGGGTGCGGGCGATGTGCGCGCGGGCGCTGCGGCCGGATCCCGAGGACCCGGGCGTCCCGCCCGTGGCGGCGGTCTGCGTGTACCCGGAGCGGGTGGCGGACGCGCGGGCCGCGCTGGGCGACGCACCCGTCCACGTCGCCTCGGTCGCCGGGGGCTTCCCGGCCGGGCTCACGCCGCTCCCCGACCGCCTGGACGAGATCCGCCGGGCGGTGGCCGCCGGGGCCGACGAGATCGACATCGTGCTCAACCGGGCGGCGCTGCTGGCGGGGCGGCTCGACGTGGTGGCCGACGAGGTGGCGGCGGCCAAGGAGGCCGCCGGGCACGCGCACCTGAAGACGATCCTCGAGACCGGCGAGCTGGGGTCGTACGAGACCGTGCGGCTCGCCGCGACCGTGGCGATGGCGGCGGGCAGCGACGTGATCAAGACCTCGACGGGCAAGCTGCCCCTGTCGGCCACCGGCCCGGTCGCGCTGTGCATGGCCGAGGCCATCCGGGACCACGCCCAGCAGACCGGACGCCCCGTCGGCCTCAAGCTCGCCGGCGGCATCCGCACCGCCAAGCAGGCGCTCGGCTTCCTCGCGCTGGTGGGGGAGACCCTGGGCGTGGAGTGGCTCCACCCGGACCGCCTCCGCTTCGGCGCGTCGTCGCTGCTCGACGACCTGGTGCTGCAGCTGCGGTTCCGGCGCACCGGCCGGTACGCGCGCCCCGGCGATCTGCCGGTGCACTGATGACCACGACGCCCTCGCGCCCCGACGCGGCCGCCGGCCTGGCACGTGCCTTCGCCGAGTACGCGCCCTCGCCCGAGGGGCGCGACATCGTCGCGATCCGGCCCCGCTACGGCCTGGTGATCGACGGCCGCGAGCGCCCGGCCCGGGAGGGGCGCACCTTCCCGACGCTGGAGCCGGCCACGGGCGACGTGCTCGCGGAGGTCGCCGAGGCCGGGCCGGCGGACGTCGACGACGCCGTGCGCGCCGCCCGGCGGGCCTGGGAGGAGCGCTGGCGCGACCTGGGCGGCCGGACCCGGGCGAAGCTGCTGTTCCGGCTCGCCCGGCTGCTGCAGGACCGCGCCCGCGAGTTCGCGGTGCTGGAGACGATCGACGGCGGCAAGCCGATCCGCGAGTCCCGGGACGTCGACGTGCCCCTGGCGGCCGCGCACCTGTTCCACCACGCCGGGTGGGCGGACAAGCTCGAGTACGCCATGCCGGGCATGCGCGCGCGGCCGCTCGGGGTGGTCGCACAGGTCATCCCGTGGAACTTCCCGCTGCTGATGGCGGCGTGGAAGATCGCGCCGGCGCTCGCCTGCGGCAACACGGTCGTCCTGAAGCCCGCCGAGACCACCCCGCTGACCGCGCTGCTGCTGGCCGAGCTCGTCGACGAGGCCGGCGTCCCGCCGGGGGTCGTCAACATCCTCACGGGGGCCGGCGACACGGGCGCGGCGCTGGTGGCGCACCCCGGCATCGACAAGGTGGCCTTCACGGGGTCGACCGAGGTGGGCCGGGCCATCCGGCGCGCCGTCGCCGGCCGGGGGGTGCGCCTGACGCTGGAGCTGGGCGGCAAGGGCGCGCACCTCGTGTTCGAGGACGCCGCCCTCGATCAGGCCGTCGAGGGCGTCGTGGAGGGCATCTTCTTCAACCAGGGCCACGTCTGCTGTGCGGGGTCGCGGCTGCTGGTGCAGGAGTCGGTCGCCGACGAGATGCTCCGTCGTCTGCGCCGGCGCGTCGACGCGCTGCGGGTGGGCGACCCGCTCGACAAGAACACCGACGTGGGCGCGATCAACTCGGCCGCCCAGCTGGCGACCATCCGCGCCTACGTGGACGAGGCGGTGGCGGCCGGCTGCGAGGTGCACCAGCCCGCGCGGCCGCTGCCGGAGCGCGGGTGGTTCCACGCCCCCACGATCGTCTCCGGCCTGGGGGGGTCGGAGCGCATCGCCCGCAAGGAGGTGTTCGGGCCGGTGCTCGCCGTGCAGACGTTCCGCACCGAGCAGGAGGCCGTGGCCAAGGCCAACGCCACCGCCTACGGGCTCTCCGCGGGCGTGTGGACCGACAAGGGCGCGCGCATCCTGTGGGTCGCCCGGCGCCTCCGCGCCGGCGTCGTCTGGGCCAACACCTTCAACAAGTTCGACCCGGCGAGCCCGTTCGGGGGCCTGCGCGAGTCGGGGGTCGGGCGCGAGGGCGGCCGGCAGGGCCTGGCCGAGTACCTCGACCTCGCGCCGGTGGGCGGGTGAGCGCCGGCGCGGCACCGGCGGACCGGCCGGCCGTCCGCAAGACCCACAAGCTCTTCATCGGCGGCGCCTTCCCGCGCTCCGAGTCGGGCCGGACGCTGCCCGTGCGGGCGCCGGACGGCCGGGTGCTCGCCCACGTCGCCGCCGCCTCCCGCAAGGACCTGCGCGACGCGGCGCGCGCCGCGCGGTCCGCCCAGCCGGGGTGGGCCGGCCGCACGCCGTACAACCGGGCGCAGATCCTCTACCGCATCGCCGAGATGCTCGAGGGGCGGGCGGCGGGCCTGGCCGAGGAGCGCGCCGCCGCCGGCGTGGATCCGGGCCGCGCCCGCGACGAGGTGGCACGGGCGGTGGACGCCGCGGTCTACTGGGCGGGCTTCGCCGACAAGCTCGAGACGCTCGTGGGCGGTGTCAATCCGGTCGCCGGCCCCTTCCTCAACGTCTCGCACGC
>DATMJR010000158.1:0-4897 GCA_035553775.1 Miltoncostaeaceae bacterium
CCGGGCGAGCCCCATGCCGCCGTCGGTCGTGGCGCTTCCCCCGAGCCCGACGACGATGCGGGTGGCGCCGAGGTCGAGCGCGGCGCGGGGGGCGGGTGCACGACCCGCTGGGCCGGGAGGTCGACGCGGCCATCGGCGAGCTGCCGGGTCACGTGGCGGTGGTCGAGCTCGCGCAGGCCTCCGGGTTCGAGCGGCTCACCGACGACGAGCGCGACCCCGAGCGGACCAGCACGTTCGGCACCGGGCAGCAGATCCGCGCCGCGCTCGACCTCGGCGCCACCCGCATCGTCGTCGGGCTCGGGGGAAGCGCCACGACCGACGGCGGCATGGGGCTCGCCCGGGCCCTCGGGGTCCGGTTCCGGGATGCCGCGGGCCGCGAGCTGGAGGGGCGCGGAGCCGACCTGGGCCGCGTCGCCGAGATCGACCTGTCGGGACGGGACCCCCGCCTCGCCGGCGCGGAGGTGCTGGTCGCGTGCGACGTGCGCAACCCGCTGGTGGGGCCCGAGGGCGCCGCCGCGGTGTTCGGGCCGCAGAAGGGCGCGGGCCCCGACGCCGTGGCCCGGCTCGACGCGGGGCTGCGGACCTACGCGCAGGCGCTCGCCCGCGCCACCGGCCGCGAGGTGGCCGACCTCCCCGGGGCGGGGGCCGCCGGGGGCGCTGCGGCCGGTCTCGTGGCGCTCCTGGACGGCACCCTCACTCCGGGCGCGACCCTCGTGCTCGACGCGGCCGGCCTGCCGGGTCACCTGGACGGCGCGGAGCTGTGCATCACCGGAGAGGGCCGCCTCGACGCCCAGAGCCTGGAGGGCAAGGCACCCGCCGCCGTCGCGGCGGCCTGCCGGGAGGCGGGCGTCCCCTGCGTCGGCGTCTGCGGGCAGCTGGACCTGCTGCCCGGGCTCGTGCGGCGCATGGGCCTCGCGGCCGCCTTCCCCGTCAACCGGACGCTGCGGCGCCTCCCCGACGCGCTCGCCGAGACCGAGACCGAGCTCGCCGCCATGGGCGCGGCGCTGGCCGGCCTGTGGCGGGCGGCGCGTACCGACGTGGCGTGAGGCGCCGCGGGGTCCTCGGACCATCCGCCCGTCCAGCCCCCACCTGGACGGGCGGCGGGCGTGGCGGCGGCGGCGGGCGTCCACCATGGGCACCGTGACGCGCCGACTCCTCGCCACGCTCGCCGTGACGGCCGCGCTCGCCGTGCCGGCCTCCCCCGGTGCCGCCGCACCCGCGGCCGGCGAGGTGGCCCTGCGGGACGCGGCCGCCCTGGCGGCCACGTGGGGCCGCTGCCCCACCGCGCGCCCGGCGCACCGGGCGCTGGCCCAGGCCAAACGGCTGCCCCGCAGCCGCCGCGCCCCGGCCGCCCTGCGTGCCCGCGCCGCCTGGCGCACCGTGCGCGCCGAGTGCTCGGCCCCGGTCGCGCTGCCGACCGCCGTCCCCTCGGCCTAGGCCCCGGCCCCCGCCAGCCAGGCCTCGGCGGCCTCGCGCACGCCGGCGCCGAAGCGGGCTCGGGTGATCCACCCCGCCGCCGCGGCCGCCGCCGGATCGGCCTCGGCGCCGTTGCGCACCAGGGCGAACCGGCCGACCGCGCGGGCCATCCCCAGGTCCTCGGTGCTGTCGCCCACCGCCAGGCAGCGGGCGGGGTCGGCGCCCCGCAGGGCCACGTCGCGGCGCACCGCCTCGGCCTTCGAGGCCGCCGCGGGCAGCAGGTGGAACACGTGGACGTCGCCGGGCCCGATGCGCCCGTTGTCGGCCAGCCGCAGGGCCCCGCCGCTCGTGTCGCGCACCCAGGCCGCCGCTCCGGCCGAGGCCCGGCCCCGGATGACGTGGCTGCCCTCGCGCCCCCAGGCGGCGGGGGGGTGCGGTTCCAGGCCGGGCTCGCGTGCCAGCAGGGCGTCCACGATGCCGGTCGCCGCGATGGCCTCGTGCACCGTCTGGCCGGCCGCCACCGGGTAGCCGCAGTCGGTCGCCCCCAGCTCGGGCAGCAGGCCGTCCGCGCCGACCACGCGCGCCACCGTCTCGAGGCGCGCCCGCGACCGCCCGCTGACCAGGACCACCGGCACGGCCGCGGCGTGCAGCAGCGCCAGCGCCGCCACCCCCTCGGTGCTGAAGGCGCCGCCGTCGCCGCGCAGCAGCGATCCCCCGGGGCCGAGGAGCGTCCCGTCCAGGTCGAGGTACACGACCCGGCCCCGCTGGGTGCCCACCGTGGCGCTCAGGCCGGGATGCCGTGCCGCGCGCGGTAGGCGGGGACCTGCACGATCGGGGGCCGCTCCGCCGGCGTGACGTCCTCGTGGTGGAGGCTCCAGCCCCCGTCCCCCCGGCGCACCGGGCGGGCGTACGGGCCGGCGTCGGCGAGCCCCGCCGGCGCGCGCCCCTCCGCGGCGACGCGCCGCAGCACGGCCTGGGTGATCGCGTACGCCATCCGTCCCAGGGCGGCGGTGGGCTGGTTGGTGTGCACGCGGGCGCCGAGGTCGACCTGGGCGAGGCCGCCGAGCCCGACCGCGCCGAGCAGGTCGATCAGCAGCCCGAGCTCCACGGCGTACCCGGTGAAGAACGGGAGCTGCTCGAGCACCGAGCGGCGCCCGGCGGCCTCGCCGGAGAGCGGCTGGGCCAGCACGGCGAGCTCGGGGTAGAAGAGGTTGATGAGGGGGCGGGCGCAGATCTCGGTGACGCGCCCCCCGTCGTCGGTCCCCGCAAGCCGCCGGCGGTAGACGGCCTTGACGTACGCGATGTCGGGCTCGGTGAGCAGGGGGGCGAGCATCGCGGGGACCCAGTGCGGGTCCAGGTCGACGACGTCCGAGTCGAGCCAGAGGATCAGGTCGCCGCCCGAGACGTGCAGGCTCTTCCACAGTGCCTCGCCCTTGCCGGCGCCGGGGCCGGTCTCGGGCAGCACGTCGACGTCCTGATGGACGCGGGCACCCTCGCCGCGCGCGATCTCCACCGAGCGGTCCCCGCTGCGGCTGTCCACCACCACGAGCTCGTCGACGAGGCCGTCGGGGCCCATCCAGCGGCTGCGGACGCGGGCGAGGATGTCGCCCACCGTGTCGGCCACGTCCAGCGTCGGCAGGCACACCGACACCGAGAGCCCGGAGGCGCGCTTGAGATGGACGAGCCGCTCCGGGTCGACGTCCTCGGCGCGGAACGAGCGCGCCCTCAGCCACTGGTCACCGGTCACGCGACGACGATAGCCGGGGCACCCGGTGCTAGGGTCACCCACCGGTGACGTCCGCCCTCAAAGGCCTGGTCCTGTCCGGGGGCGCGGGCACCCGCCTGCGGCCCATCACCCACACCTCGGCCAAGCAGCTGGTGCCGGTCGCCAACACCCCGGTGCTGTTCTACGGGCTGCGGGCGCTGGCCGACGCCGGCATCCGCGAGGTGGGCATCATCGTGGGCGACACCCACGCCGAGATCGAGGCGGCCGTCGGCGACGGGGCCGCGTTCGGCCTGGAGGTCACCTACCTGCGCCAGTCGGCGCCCCTGGGTCTGGCGCACGCGGTGCTGACCGCCGCCGAGTGGTTGGGCGACGCGCCCTTCGTGATGTACCTGGGCGACAACCTTCTGCGCGACGGCATCACCGAGCTGGTGGCGCGCTTCCGCGACGGGGTCGCCGACGCGATCATCCTGCTCACACGGGTGCCCGACCCCTCGGCCTACGGGGTCGCCGAGCTCGAGGACGGCCGGGTGGTGCGCCTGGTGGAGAAACCCGCCGTGCCCCGCAGCGACCTGGCGCTTGTGGGCGTCTACATGTTCACCTCGGCGATCGTCGAGGCGGCGCGCGCGATCCGCCCCTCGGCCCGCGGTGAGCTCGAGATCACCGACGCCATCCAGCACCTGATCGACACCGGCCGGCGCGTGGAGCCCCATGAGGTCACCGGGTGGTGGAAGGACACGGGCAAGCTCTCGGACATGCTGGAGGCCAACCGGCTGATCCTCGACGTGATCGAGCCCCGCAACCAGGGGGTCTGCGAGGGCACCACCATCGAGGGCCGCGTGGTGATCGAGCCCGGCGCGCGCCTGGTGGACGCCGCCGTGCGGGGCCCGGCGATCATCGGCCGCGACGCCGTGATCGAGCGCGCCTACATCGGGCCCTACACCGCGATCTCGGACCGGGTGACCGTGCGCGGGGCCGAGGTGGAGCACTCGATCCTGCTGGCCGACAGCCGCATCGAGGACCTCGAGGCCCGGGTGGAGTCGAGCCTGATCGGCCGCGGCAGCGTGATCGCCCGCTCCGAGGCCAAGCCGCGCGCCTATCGGTTCATGGTGGGCGACTCCTCGGTGATCGGGATCCTGTAGCGGCCGTGCGCATCCTCGTCACGGGCGCCGGCGGCATGCTCGGAACGGACCTGGTGGCGCACCTGGGGGCCCGTCACCGGGTCACGGGCGTGGACCTGGAGACCGACGTGCGCGACCCGCAGGCGGTCGCTGCCTGCATGGACCGCCACCGCCCCGAGGCGGTGATGCATCTGGCGGCCTGGACCGACGTGGACGGCGCCGAGGCCGACGAGCAGGCCGCGTGGCAGGTCAACGCCCGCGGGGCCGAGGTCGTGGCCCTCGCCTGCCGGCGCGCCGGCGCGGCCATGGTGCTGGTCTCGACCGACTACGTGTTCTCCGGCCGCGAGGGCCCCTACGCCGAGGACGACCCCACGGGCCCGCTCGGCGCCTACGGCAGGACCAAGCTCGCCGGGGAGCAGATGGCCCGTGCCGCCCACCCCGAGGGCCTTCGGATCGCCCGCACGGCGTGGCTGTACGGCCCGGGCGGGCGCAACTTCGTCGACACCATGCGCGCCCTCGGCGCCGCCCGCGAGGAGGTCGCGGTGGTCGACGACCAGACCGGGTGCCCCACCTGGACGCGCGATCTGGCCCCCGCGCTCGAGGCGCTGCTCGCGCTGCCGGCCGGCACCTACCACAC
>DATMJR010000159.1:0-4225 GCA_035553775.1 Miltoncostaeaceae bacterium
GCCGGCGCCCATCAGGCGGACGTCGGCGCCGGCGAGCGCGGGTACCTGGCGCGCCGCGAGCGCCGCGGCGAGCTCCGGGCCCACGACCCACTCCGGCTCCCAGGGGGGCGGGGGGCCCGGGGCGGCCGGCAGGTCCGCCCCGGTCGCCGTCACGCGCGCCCTACGCCGCGGCCGGCGCGGCGACCGGCTCGGCGTGCCGGCCGCGGACGGCCGCGGCCCGCCGCCGCGCGGCCGGCGGCCAGGCCGGCGCGGGCCGGACGGGCACGAACATCGTCGCCCCCGCGGGCCAGGCGGCGGGTGTGAGGCGCGCCCCGAGCGGGGTGCGCTGCATGTGGACGGCGCCGTCGGGCAGGACCGGCGAGGGGGCCCTCCGGATCGACGGCACCTCCGCGGTGAACGGGGTCATCTCCACCTCCGGGCATCGCGGCGGCGGGCGCGGCCCGCCGCGACCGCCGCCGTACCGACGACTACTGCGAGGCCGGGGCCTCGATGCGCCGCTCGTCGCCCTCGATCGTGGCGGGCTCGCCGCCCACCGCGATGGAGAGCTTGCGCGGCTGGTAGCGCTCCGCCCGCGGCACGACCAGGCGCAGCACCCCATGCTCGAGGCGCGCCTCCAGGCGTCCGTGGTCGGCCGTGGCGGGCAGCTGCAGGGTGCGCTCGAAGCGCAGCACCCGATCGCCGTCCATACGCCGCGCGCCGCGGATGCGCACGCGCGCACCCTCCTGCTCGATGTCGAGGTCGTCCGGGGTGACGCCCGGCACGTCCATCTCGAGCCGCCAGCCGAGCTCGTTCTCCTGCACCTGCACGGGCGGCGTCACCACGCCGGGGATCCCGCCGCCGCCTCCCGCGAACGCGCGGTCGAGCGCCCGCCGAAGGCCCTCCGCCTCGCTCCAGGGGTTCCACAGCTCAAGCATCCGACATCACCTCCCACACGTCCTGCCGATCCGCGGGGGGCGCCGGGGCGCGGGCGCGGGGACCGGTGTCCCCGCCCGTGGCCCTCGTCCCGGGCGCCACCCCGAGGCGTCGGCGACTGTCGCTGCATGCAGTCCTTTTGTACCAGATCTGTCAAGGGTGCGCTCACATCCGACGCGCCGCCTCAGGGGACGCGCCGCGGGCGCTAGTGTCCCCGTGGGGCGTCCGCCGGGGCGCACGGGACACGGGGGTCGCACGTGCAGAGCTTCGCAGTGGAGGTCGACCTGGACGTGCCGCCGGCGGCGGCCTGGATGGTGGTGGGCGATCCCACGGCGGTGCCGCGGTGGTATCCCACCTACATCGACAGCACGCTGGACGGCGACATGCGCACGCTCACCCGCGAGGACGGCGTGGTCATCCACGAGCGCGTCCTGCATCGCGACGACGAGGGCATGTCCTACAGCTACTCGGTCGTCGACGGCCTGCCGCTCGCCCACCACCGGGCGGGCTTCGAGGTGCACCCGCGGGACGCGGGCAGCCGCGTGCGCTGGTGGACCGAGGTGGAGCACGAGGACCCGTCGGTGGACATGGAGGCCCGGTTGCGCGCACGTCAGGAGGACGCCCTGCAGGGCCTGAAGACGTACGTGGAGGGCGGCGGGCTGTAGCGCCCGCCCGCCGGCGGTGCAGGTGACCACGAACGCCGCCGACGGTACCCTCACGGCAGTGCGTACGACGCGAGGAGCGCGATGAGCAGCCAGCACCCGTACCGGGACGGCCCGGTGGCCACCGACCTGGGGTACGAGCTCCCGGCGGGCGTCCGCGTCGAGGCGCGCGCCGTCTTCGGTCAGGTCATGTTCATGGTCGCCGTCGCCCTCGCGTTCGCGGCGGGCGGCGCCTACATCGGGCGCGACCTGTCGTTCGGGTGGGCGATCGGCGCCTGGGTGGCGGCGCTGGCGCTCATCATCGGGATGTCGTTCGCGCGCAGGGCGCAGAACGGCGGGCTCGGCATGGCCCTGCTGTACGGCGTCGGCCTGTTCCTGGGCATGGCCGTCGGGCCCACCCTGGCCACGTACGCGAGCGCGGACGGCGGCGCCGTCCTGATCAGCCAGGCGGCCGGTCTCACCGCGCTGTTCATCGGCGGCCTCGGCGCCGTCGGCTACGCGACCCGGCGCGACCTGTCGGGCGTCGCGCGCATCGCCTTCTTCGCGCTCATCGGCCTGATCCTGTTCGGGATCGTGGCGATGTTCGTCGCCATACCGGGGGCCAACCTCCTGTACTCGCTGATCGGCCTGGTCATCTTCGGCGCGTTCACGATGTACGACTTCCAGCGCCTGCGCACGGCCACCGAGGACGACGCGGTGATGATCGCCCTCGGCATCTTCCTGGACGTGTTCAACGTGTTTTTGTTCATCCTCAACCTGCTGGGGATGAGCAGGGACTGACGTCCCGCCCCCGGCCCGCCACCGATCCGGTGGCGGGCGCGGCGCGTGTGCGATCCTGACCGGAGATGCTGGGCGCGGATCCCGTCTCCTTCGCGGTCGCCTTCACGGCCGGCTTCGCCTCCTTCGCGTCGCCGTGCGTGCTGCCCCTGGTGCCGGCCTACCTCGGGTTCGTCTCGGGGGTCGGCTTCGAGGGCGGCGCCGACCGCCGCAGCGCGGTGGCGATCCCCACGGGCGCGTTCGTGGCCGGTTTCGCGCTCGCCTTCACCGTCCTCGGCGCGTCGGTGGGCCTGGCGGGGACCTTCCTGCTGGAGGAGCGCCGCACCTTCGAGATCGCGGGCGGCCTGTTCGTGATCGCGATGGGCCTGGTGCTGCTGGGCCGCGGCGTGCCCATGTTCCTGATGCGCGAGCGCCGGCTGCACCTGACCCGGCGACCGGCGACGCTCGCCGGGTCCGCACTGGCGGGTGTCGCCTTCGGCATCGGATGGACGCCGTGCATCGGCCCCACCCTCGGGGCCGCCCTGACGCTGGCGGCCTCCAGCGGCAGCGTGCTCCTCGGCGGCGGGCTGCTGCTGACCTACGCGCTCGGCATGGGCATCCCCTTCCTCCTGGCCGGGCTCTTCCTGCACCAGGCGACGGCGGTCATGGGCGTCCTCAAGCGGCACATGCGCACGGTCAGCGCCGCCGGGGCGCTGCTGCTGGTCGTCTCCGGGGTGCTGCTCGCGACCGGTACCCTGACCCGCATCAGCATCGGGCTGCAGGGAATCGGTCCGGGGCTGATCTGACCCCCGTTCCCCGAGGTCCCGCATGAGCATGCTGGCCGGCGGCCTGCAGGCGCTCGCCGCCTCCATCCCCGCGCCCCCCGGCCGCGCGATCGAACTCGGGCCGCTCACGATCCGGGCGTACGCGCTGTGCGTGATCGCCGGCATCGCGGTCGGCACCTGGCTGACGCTGCGACGCTGGCGCGCGCGCGGGGGCGACCCCGACCTGGTCTTCGAGGTCGCCCTGTGGATCACGGTCGCCGGCCTCATCGGCGCCCGGCTCTACCACGTGGTCACGAGCCCCGACCAGATCGGCGACGAGTGGTACGCGCCCTTCGCGGTCTGGGAGGGCGGTCTGGGGATCTGGGGCGGCGTGCTGTTCGGGACCCTCGCCGGCGCGTTCGTCGTGCGGCGCGCCGGCGCCTCCGTGACGCAGTTCATGGACGCCGCGGCACCCGCGATCCCCCTCGGGCACGCGGTGGGGCGCCTCGGCAACTGGTTCAACCAGGAGCTCTTCGGGGGTCCCACCGATCTCCCCTGGGCGCTGGAGGTCGACCCCCGCCGCCGGCCCGCGGGCTACGAGGACGAGGCCACGTTCCACCCCACCTTCCTCTACGAGGGCCTGTGGAACGTCGGCGTCGCGGTGGCCCTGATCGTGATCGGGCGGCGGCTGGCGATCCGCCCGCCCGGGCTGTTCTGCCTGTACGTGGCCCTCTACACCCTGGGCCGTGCGTTCTGGGAGCTGCTGCGGATCGACCCCTCCAGCGAGTTCCTGGGGCAGCGCGTCAACTTCTGGGTGTCCGTGGTGCTGTGCGTCGGCGCGCTCGTCGCGTTCGTGCTCGTGCAGCGGCGCGGCCGCGCACCGGCCTCGGTCTAGCCGTTCGGGCAGCCCCCCGGTGCGCGCGCGCCGGGGGGGTCGGGGGAGCGCCCCGGCCCAGGGTGCCGCCGACAGGTGCGCCCGGGACCCGCCGCGCCCGTCGCGCCGCTCGGCGCGACGGGCGGGGCCCCGCCCGGCTCAGCGCGGGCGGGTGACCGCCCCCTCGGTGGCCGACGACACCAGGGCCGCGTACTTGGCCAGCACCCCGGTGGTGTAGCGCGGGGTCGGCGGGGACC
>DATMJR010000160.1:0-3699 GCA_035553775.1 Miltoncostaeaceae bacterium
CGCTAGTGGACCGCCTCGTGGCCGCCGTCGCCTACCGCGGGCCCATCAGCGTGCAGGTGATGGAGCGGCCCGACGGCCGCCTGGCCTCCACGACATCGACCTGCGGCCGCCGGCGTCGGTCGGGCTCACGATCCGCGCCGGCCTCGACCTGGCCCGCGTCGCCGTCGACGACGCCCTCGGCCGCGGCGGCGCCCCGGCCCCCCTGCGGCCGCGGCCGGTCGCCTACCCGGGCGTGGACGGGGAGGCGCGTGCGCTGGTGGACGCCCTCCGGAGCCGCGACGACGAGACGCCGCGGCAGGTGATCGCCGGCGCCGCCCGCGTGATCCGCGGGCACCGGCTGGTGGTCGACCCGCAGCCGCTCGACCCCTTCTGGCTGCCGCTCCAGGCCGTCCGCGTGCTGCGGCGGCGCGCCGCCGTCCTGGCGCCGGCCCGACGGGCCGGAGCGCGTGGGAGGATGGGCCCCGTGGCCCCCGACCCCGAGCGCCTGCTGGCCCTGGCCGACCGCGCGGCACGCGCGGCCGGCGCCGAGCTCCGCGCGCGCGCCGGGCGGCCCGAGGGGGTGGGCTCCAAGAGCACCCGCACGGACCTGGTCAGCGACGCCGACCGCGCGGCCGAGGAGGCCATCCTCGCGACCATCCGCGCCGCGCGCCCGGATGACGCCCTGCTCGCCGAGGAGGGCGGGGCCGCGGCCGGCGGCAGCGGCCTGCGGTGGGTCGTGGACCCCCTCGACGGTACCGTCAACTACCTCTGGGGGATCCCGCACTACGCCGTCAGCATCGCGGTGGCCGATGCGCACGGGCCGCTGGTGGGACTGGTGCACGACCCGTGCCGGGACGAGTCGTTCCACGCGCTGCGCGGCCGGGGCGCCTGGCACGCGGGCGTCCGCCTCCGCGTGAACCGGCCGACGGGGCTGGACGACGCCATCGTGGCCACGGGCTTCAACTACTCGTCCGACGAGCGCCGGCGCCAGGCCGACCCCCTGACGCGGGTGCTGCCCGCGGTGCGCGACCTGCGCCGGTTCGGCGCGGCGGCGCTGGACCTGGCCTGGCTCGCCGCCGGACGCGTGGACGCCTACCTGGAGCGCGGCCTGCAGGAGTGGGACTGGGCCGCGGGGGCCCTGCTGGTGGAGGAGGCGGGAGGGGAGATCGCGTTCCTGGCCGCCGCGGGGCCTCGGCCCGCGGGCGTGGCGGCGGCCCACGCGTCGCTGCTCGCCCCGCTGTGCGCGCTGTTCGGCGAGGCGGAGGCGGCGGCCGCGGGGGCGGGGGCGGCCGGCTGACCCGCCTGTGGGAGATCGACGCGCTCCGCACCGCGGCGATCCTGATGATGGTCACGTACCACGCCGCGTACGACGTCTGGTTCCTGGCGCCGGGCGCCGGCCTCGACCCGTTCGACGGCGGCTGGCGGGCGCTGCAGGTGGCGACGGGCTCCTCGTTCCTGTTCGTGGTGGGGGTCAGCTTCGCGGTCGCCGGTGCCCGGGCGACGGCGCGCGGCCTGGCGGGCGCCGCACTGTGGCGGCGCCACCTCCGGCGCGCCGCGCAGGTCGCGGCGGCCGCGCTGGTGGTCTCGCTGGCGACGCTGGTCGCCCTGGGGCCGGACGACTACGTGCGCTGGGGCGTCCTCCACTGCATCGCGGCCGCGATGGTGCTGCTGCCGCTGGCGGTGCCGCTGCGGCCCACCGGGCAGGTGGCGCTCGCCGTCGCCCTGATCGCGGCGGGAGTGGCGCTGCGCGACGCGCCCGCCGACGCCCTCGGCGCGCTGGTGCTGGCGGGCTCGCCCACCGGCGGGGCCGGCGTGGACCACTACCCGCTGCTGCCGTGGCTCGGCCCCGCGCTCCTGGGGCTGGCGGCGGGCACCCTGCTCTACCCCGGCGGGGAGCGCGGGCGGTGGGGGCGGCGGCTGCCGGAGCCGCCGGAGCGGCTCCGCCGTCCGGTCACGCTGCCCGGCCGGCACGCGCTGCCGATCTACCTGGTGCACCAGCCGGTGCTGATCGCGCTGATCGCGCTGATCCTGGTCGTGGCCGGGGTCGAGGTCGACCCCGGCGCACGCTGACCCACCCCCGCGCGCCGGTACCCGGCCGCGCCCGGCGAGGGGGTGCCCGGCGGCACGACCTCGCGCGGGCGCGGTGGCGCTATGCGGCGGCCGGCGCCTTCTTCTTGGCCGGCGGCCAGTGCAGGGGGCGGTCCAGGCCCATCAGGGCGGCCTCCTTGAGGGCCTCGGCGAGCGTCGGGTGCGCGGCGATCGCGTCGCCCACCGTGTCGATGCGCGCCTCGGCGTCGATCGCGACCACCGCCGCGTTGATCAGCTCCGTGGCGGACGGCCCCACCACCACCACCCCGAGCAGCTCGTCGAGCTCGGTCTCGTGGATGGTCTTCACGAATCCGGTGCGGTCGGCGAACATCGCCGCCCGCGCGATCGCGGAGAACGGGAAGCGCCCGACGCGTATGCGGTCGTCGCCGTACCGCTCCCGCGCCTCGGCCTCCGTCAGCCCGACGGCGGCGATCTCCGGGTCGGTGTAGATGCAGCGCGGCACCGCCCCGCCCATCTCCACGTCGTGCCCGGCGATGTTGTCCGCCGCGATCTCCCCCTCGCGGAAGGCGGTGTGCGCCAGCTGCCAGTAACCGGCGACGTCGCCGACGGCGTAGATGTGCGGCACGTTGGTGCGCCGGCGGGCGTCGGTGGGGATGCGGGCGGGTTCGGCCTGCACGCCCGCCGCCTCCAGGCCGAGGTCCTCCACGTTCGCGCGGCGGCCGGTGGCGACCAGCAGCAGGTCGCCGTCGCCGTCGTCGACGCGCTGCGCGCGGGCCCCGAGCTGCAGGCGGATGCCGCCCTTGGTGAACGCCCGCTCGAGCTCCTTGACCGCGTCCGCGTCCTCCATGGGGATCAGGTGGGGGAGCATCTCGACGATCGTCACCTCGGCGCCGAAGTGGTGGAAGATCGAGGCGAACTCGACGCCGATCACCCCGCCGCCGAGCACGATGAGCCGCTTCGGCGGCTCGGTGATCTCCAGCAGCCCCGTGGAGTCGACGCAGCGGGGCCCGTCGATGCCCTCCACCGGGGGCCGCACGGGCCGGGACCCCGTGGCGATCACGGCGTGGGCGAAGCGGACGGTCTCGCCGCCGTCCACCGCGATCGTGTTGGCGTCGGTGAACCGGCCGCGCCCCTCCACGACGGCGATGCCGTTCGCCTTCAGCAGCCCCGTGACGCCGCCCACCGTGCGGTCGACGATCTCCGACTTGTTCCGCTGGACGGCGTCGAAGTCGAGCGTCGCCTCGGGGATCGTGACGCCCAGCTTGGCGAAGCTCGTGTGGGCGTCCTTCATCGCGTGCGCGCTCTGGACCCACGCCTTGGTCGGGATGCAACCCACGTTGAGGCAGGTGCCGCCGAGGCGGCCCTGCTCCACCACGGCCACGCGGAGTCCGAGCTGGGCGGCGCGGATGGCGGCGGGGTAACCCCCCGGACCGCCCCCGAGTACGGCGACGTCGACGTCCATGTGGGGGAGACCTCCTGCGGTCGGCGCGGCGGCCGCCGGCGGCGGCCCTGCCCCAAGGGTACCGGCGCCCCGCAGGACGTCGCCGCGGCCGCCCGGGGCGGGCCCTCGGAGAGGTCCGCGGGGCCGTTCACAACCTGTTCACCGGGGAGACACGCCCTGGTCACCCCGGCGCGACAGGCCGGCGGCTACCGTCGCCGCGACACGGTTCC
>DATMJR010000161.1:0-2080 GCA_035553775.1 Miltoncostaeaceae bacterium
GTGCGGACGGGCGCGGCGGCGTCCGCGGCCGGCGCGCCGCCGCCGACCACCCCCACGACCAGCGCCAGCGCCGCGGCGCCGCCCGCCACGCTCGCCCCCACCCAGCCGGGCGCCTCGCCGCCCGGGCGGGCGAGCGCGGGGCGACGCCCGGGTGCGGGCAGGGCGGTGGTCACCGGACCTCGAACTCAGTTGCGTAGAGGGCCGGCTCGCCCTCGGACTGGACGAGCACCTCGTCGCCCGCGCCGCCGCTGTTGAACGGCAGGTCCGGGTCATCGGCCCTCACGCGATGGACGGTGCCGGTGAGCTCCAGCGTGGCACGGCGCGCCAGGTCGTCGGGCGCCTGCGGTGCGACCACGAGCAGCTCGTCGACGACGAACGCCTGCCGGTCGGCGCGCGAGGGGAGCACACGGCCGACCTCCCCGGTGACGCGCACCGTGTCGCGCTCGAGCGGCTCCGGGTCCTCGTGGATGGCCGCCACCGTCGTCCCGATGACCGGCGTCGTGTCGGTGATGGCGTCGGTGCCGTCAAGGTCGCAGGGGGCCGGCGTCCCCGTCAACAGGGTGCTGAGTGTCGCGATCGGCATGGGCATGGGCGTGCGGGTCCTCGGGCGGTGGTCGCGCCTCTGTCTGCCCGCGCGCCCGCGGCGGAAACGGGTGGCGGTCATGCGCGCACCCGGTCGCCCTCACGCAGCGGTGGCGCGGGGGCGGGAGGCCGCGCCGGATCCGACGGCCGCGCCGCCAGCACCCGCGCCGCCTCCGCCTCCAGGTCACGGCGGTCCTCGCCGTCCGGGACCACGCGCACGGCCGCGTCGCGCATCAGGCGCACCTGGCGCTCGAGCGCCGCGCGGCGCGCTCCCTCGATCTGGGCGAGCAGCACGCCGGCGATCCGCATCAGGACGGCCAGCGTCGCCACGTCCGCCTGCTGCGCGCAGGTCCTTCGCGCCTGATCGAAGACGATGCTCACGCAGCCGTCCCAGTCCGGCCCCGGCCGGGTGACGGCCAGGCCATGGCGGCGGCGCGTCCGCGGCCCGAGCTCCCGGTCGGCAAGCGCCCGCAGCATGTCGCCCGCGCGCGTCAGCGCCTCGTGGGCGGTGGTCGGGTCCTGGATGCCCGGCGAGAGGGCGCGCAGGGCGATGTCGATCAGCTGCCGGAGGGGGAAGGTGGGGTCGCCCGTCGCGGTGCGCTCGCGGTCGATGCTCACCGCCTCCCGGACGGCCTCCTCGTCGTCGTCGTCCAGGGGCGCATCCCCGGTCACCCGGGCGATCTCCTGCCCGGTCACCACGAACTCGCCCGGGGCGACCCGCACGTACACCGAGCGGCCCCGGGCGACGGCGCGCTCCAGGAGGGACTCGTCGTCGATGCGCTGCACCCTCCCGGTGCGCCGGCTCACGACGGCCGCGCCGCCGTCCGGCGGCGGGGGTGGCGGGGTCGACGCCTCGTCGTCCGCACGCGGCAGGCCGGCGACGGCGGCGAGGGCCTCCTCATGCACCTCCGCGACGATGGACTCCACGCGAATCCGGTTCGAGAGCCGGTGGAACAGCGCCACCAGCAGGCCGAGCGCCACGAACGACAGCGCCACCGCGGTGCTGACGGTGATGCCGGGGACGCGGTCCTCGCGGACCAGCCGCAGGGCGTTCAGGGAGAAGGCGAAGGTGCCAACGAAGGCGGCGGTCACGGCCTTGACGAGGCGGTCACGCACCAGCGTGCGCAGCACCCGCGGCGAGTAGGCGTTCGCGGTCAGCGTCAGCACCGCCAGCGTCAGCGTGAGGATCACGCCGAGCACGGTCATGGTGGTGCCGGCGACCGTCTCCAGGACCGCGCGGGCGGCGCCGGCGTCGCCGCCGAAGACCAGGTTGCTGTTGTTGAGATCGACCCTCCGGTCGAGCCGGACCAGCACCGCGGACAGCAGCAGCCCCAGGGCGCCCCCGGCGCCCGGCCAGAACCACAGGCTGGAGCTGAGCTTCTCGCGCAGGTTCCACCGCATTGCGGACTCCTGTACCCGCTGGGGCGCGGGGGGTGCGCCGACCGCAGCCGCGGGTGAGGGGCTGCCGCCATGCGATTGCACATCCGCGCACGGGGGC
>DATMJR010000162.1:0-10606 GCA_035553775.1 Miltoncostaeaceae bacterium
GCCCCGGGGCGGGCCTGCGGGTCGCTGCGGATGGTCAGGTGGTCGACCGCCTCGCCCGGTCCCAGGACGCGCACCGTCACGCCGGCCGGCAGCGCGATGGCGGGCGAGGTCACCGGTTCGTAGCGGCGGTAGGGGATCTCCGTGAGCACGAAGCGCTCGGCGTCGGCGTCGTCGACCCCGGGCCCGCCGCCCGCCAGGTCCTCCGCTCTGGCGCGCACGTCGTACGTGGCCGTGAAGCGCAGCGCGGGCAGCGAGCCGTCGGGCACCTCGTACGCCCAGCCGAACCCCGCCTCCCGGCCGTCGCGCGCCCGGCGGCCCCCGTCGAGCCGGGGCGGCGCGACGGCGAGGCTCCACCCCGTCCACCGCGCCACCACCTCGTCGCTCCACGCCGGGCCCTCGCGGCCGCGCACGGCCCCGTTCGGGGCGATGCGCCCCTCCTCGCGGACCGACGCGATGAGCTCGCCGTCCAGCAGGTACCGCGCCTCACGCCAGTGGAGCGAGCGCCAGGGTCCCCCGCTGCGGCGTATGTCGATGCGGTAGCCGAGCGTGAGGTCGTCGGCATCGAGCACCAGGTCGCCCCCGGCGCGCACCGCGTTGCCCCGCGCGCGCGCCGTGCGGCGGCGCATGTCGTCGCCGCGCCCGACGCGCAGCAGCTGGACGCCCCCGGAGGGCATCGCCGGCAGTGCGGCCGCCGGGCCGCCGTCGCGGCGGCGGGTCCCGGCGACGGCCACCGCGGCCTCGCGGGCGCGCTGGGCGCCCGTCTCGACGTCGACCGTCACGACGCGCCACCCGGATCCGCCGGCGGCGGGGGGCGCCAGCGTCACCAGCCCGTCCTCCACGGTGGCGCCCGCCGCCGGCCGCCGCCCCGCGCCGTACGCCGTCCAGGGCGAGGCCGTCCCCGGTCCCCCCGCGGGCTCCCATCCGGTGATGCGCACGCGCAGCCGCCCGGGCGCGGGCAGCGCGGCGGCGGGCACCGTCAGCTCGGCGATCAGCCCCAATGCGCGCAGCACCGCCGGGTGCTCCCGCAGCAGCGCCAGGCGCCGCCGCACTCCCGGCGGGGGCGGCGGCGAGGGATCCGCGGGCGCCGGCGGCGTGGGCGCCGAGGTGCCCTGCCAGGGGGCCAGTCCCTCGCGCACCGCGTCGTCGTAGGCGGCGGGCGGCGCGCCGTCGGACGGCACCTCGGTGGCGGCGACCGCGGCGAGGGTGCCGTCCAGGAGGGCCGCGTCCTGCGAGGTGGGGTGCACGTCGACGTCCACGGCCGCGCGCGCCGCCGCCTCGCCGAGCGGCGCGTCCGCCGGGAACATCCGGCCCCACAGCGCCGGGTCGGCGACGGCGAGGGTGCCGGCCACGGGGACGCGGGCGACCGTCGCCGTCCGTGCGCCGTCGTCGTGATCCACCTCGAAGGTCCCGCCCGCCAGGAGCGCGGGCGGCGGCCACTCGGCGAGGCCCGCCTCGCGCAGCGTGGCGCCGGTGGGGTGCGGCACCAGCAGGACGCGCAGGCGCATGCGTCCGTCGGCCGCTCCGTCGGGCACGCCGATGACCAGCAGTTCGCTCATGTGACGGCGAACGCGCGACGGTAGACCGACCACGCGTCCGCGACGCGTGCGTCCCGGCCCTCGTCCAGGGCGAACGTCGTCGCGTCCAGGACGGGGCGCCCCGCCGGCTCCTCGCCGCCCCCGGCCAGCACCCACTCCCCGCTGTCGATCGCGATGGTGTCGGAGTAGAGCGTGAGGTCGATCTCCACCAGGATCGTCGCCCGCCCGATCAGCCGGTTGCCCTCCGCCTCGTACCGGAGGGTGATCGCGAGCTCGATCGCCACCGAGACGAGCCCCAGCACCTCGACGCTGCCCCCGATGCGGACAAAGGCCTCGAACTCGGGCGTCCCCCCGCGCACGGACAGGCGCATGCCGGCCGCCGCGTGCACCTCGCCCCGTGCGATCACGAAGTCGATCTCCACGTAGGCGCCGCACTCGATCGACGCCTCCAGCGAGGTCACGCCCTCGGGGCCGAAGGTGAGCTCGACGTATCCCGCCCCGCCGAAGCCGAGCACGCTCACCGTGAACGGCTGCCCCCGGGATGCGAACGCCAGCGTCACGGTGACCGGGTCGCCGCGGAACGGGACGTCCACGGCGAGCCGCATCGCGATGTCGCGCATCAGGAAGACGCCGGCGGCCGCGCGCGGCGCGACGAAGCCGAACGTCGCGGTGAGGCCGTCGGGCCGGACGTCCACCGGGGGGCGGCCGCCGGGCGCCGAGAGCCCCTCCTGCAGCAGCTCCTGGAGCCGGCGCAGCAGCGTGAGGGCGCCGCCGAGGTCCAGGCGCACGCCCTCCACCTCGAGGTCGGGGGGCCGCCCGTCGCCCTGGGTGAAGCGGAGCCGCCGGAACGCAAGTGCCAGCAGCGGCTCCGCGCCCGGGGGGAACACCAGGCGGAAGTCCCCCACCTCGCAGCGCGTCTCGTGGAGTGACCGGGTCTGGGTCACCGACAGCTCGAGCCGCGTGTCCGGACCCGGCCGGAACGGGCCGAACGCCTTCAGCGGGGCCCGCCAGCTCATGCGCACGCCGTCGGGCACGCCGCCCTCGGCCACCTCCACGATCTCGGGGGGCAGGGGGAGCGCGTCCGCGCCCGCGACGGGCGGCCCGGACGGGAGACGCAGCAGCTCCGCGAGCGGCATCCCGAGCAGCGTGGTGTCGCGGAACACCGCGGCGAACGCCTGCGCCGCGCCGACGGGCGTCGCGGGCAGCGCGTCGCGGGCGACGGCGCCCAGGGTCCGCGAGACCCCGTCGACCGCGAACCGGGGCACCGCCAGCCCACCGGCCCGCTCGGCCTGTCCCAGGAAGTCGACGGCGACCTGCGGCAGGGCGAAGGGCACCTCCGGGATCACCGGGCTGCGGAGGAACTCCTCGGTGAACGTGAGCGTCGCGGAGCCGGTGAGGGTGCCCGGCAGGGCGCGCAGCGCCGGCAGGTCGGCCTCGAACGCCTCCAGGCGGGGGCGGAAGCCGTACCCGTCGTCGGTGGCGGCGAGGTGCAGGGCCCGCACCATCTGCAGGTCGCCCTGCGGGACGGAGCGGACGCCGGAGCGGACCATGTCCACGCGCGCGGGCGGCACGGCCACGCGGCCGCCCCCCGTCCGCCGGGCCCAGAGCTCGGCGACGGCCGACCGGACCTCCGGGTCGGCGGCCGCCGACCATGCGGGAGCGTCCTCCGCGGCCGGCAGCGTCTCGTCGCGGACGAACACGACCGGCATGGCCAGCACCACGTCACCCGCCGCCCCCGCGCAGCGGAACCGGAGCGGCAGCGGCCGGCCGGAGGCGTCGGCCGGCATGCCGTAGGCGGGCACGGGGAGGGCGGTGAGCGCCGCGATCGCCGCGATCCGCCGGTTCAGATCGGCGATCTCGACCCCGATCGCGACCGCCCGCGCGGCGTTCCCGTCGAACGGCGCCAGCAGCGCCACCCACTCCTCGAGCGTGTCCCGCTGCTGCCATTCGGCCTGGACGGCCGCGCGCAGCTCGCGCGCCCGCCCCTCCCAGATCGGCCTCTCGGCCACGACCTGCGCGATGACCTCGTCGCGCAGCTCGAATATGAGGTGCTGGAGCTCCTGGATCCTCCTCCAGATCGCGTCCTCGTCGAGCCCACGGTCGGCCGACAGGGCGCGGGGCACGAGCACGCGGCCGCCGATGGGCGGGTCGGTGATGGGCTCCGGCGGGTCGGGCGGCCCCGTCGGCGGGGTGAGCAGCAGCTCCAGGTTGCGCTTCTCCACCTCGTGGTCCGCCCGCCGCCGGCGCATCTCGTCGGGGTCGCGGGCGGCCTTCCACTCGGCCTCGCGCAGCGCGAACCCCGTCCCCCCGCCGGCGTCCACGCTCAGCTGGATCCACGCCTCCAGGCTCTGCGGCTCGACCGCGTAGGCGGGCGCGAAGAGGTCGTGGATCCCCTGGCGCTCACTCGTCAGCGCGTCGATCGCCGCCTGAAGGTCGGCCGGCGGCGTGACCGGCCGGGGCACCGTCGTGAGCTGCAGTGTGGTGCCCGGGACGGTGCGGTCGAGCGCCTCGACCTCGTGGAACGGGAAGCGGCGCAGGTCCTCCAGCTCCCCCGCGCGCAGGTCCCGCACCGGCTCCGTCACCACCAGCATCGTCCGGCGCCCCAGGCCGGCGACCCCGGAGGATGCGCCCGGGTCGAGCGCACGCTCGGCGACCTCCACGTAGGCCGCCCGGTGCCCGGTGGGGTGGAGCACGCCGCGCGTGACCACCCGCACGTGCTGGTCGCGTCCCAGCCGGGTCTCGTGATCCCAGTCGAACCCCGGCGTGCGCACCGACGCCGACAGCGCGCCGCCGAGCGCGGTCACCTCCAGCCGGGTGGCCCGGGGGCGCTCCGAGGTCCGGGCCAGGCGCACGTTCTGCCGGTCCTGACCCCACAGCGGCCCGATGTCGAGCCCGGCGTCGTCGCCGTCCGCGTCGGCCACCTCGAGCCGCAGGCGGGCGTCGGACGCCGAGCCGTCCAGGCCCGCCAGGCGCAGCCACCACACCCCGGCCGCGCCCGTCGGGGCCGGTGCGGCCGCCGCGAAGGCCACCACGTCGCCCCCCGCGGCGGCCCGGGGGGACACCCACAGCCGCCAGGGCAGCTCGACGGTGCCGGGGTCGGCGGGGTCGAGCGTGGTGCCCGGCCCGGTGAGGGCGGCCAGCAGGCCGTCCGGCGTCAGCCGGACGGTCGCGCCCGCGGCCAGCCGGAACGCGAGCCGGCTCGGGCCCGCCGCCCGGGCGCGGCGCACGGCCGTGTCCCCCGCGGCGAGCTTCTCCTCGGCGATCGCCTGCGGCGGCAGCGTCAGCGTGATCAGCGTCGCCCGGTCCCCGGAGGGGCGCAGCTCGATCGCCCCCTCCACCGCGTGCGCCTCGGCATCCCGCCAGTCGATCCCCAGGACCACCAGGTCCTGGGGGCGCACGAGCAGGTACCGCGGTGGCGCGGGCATGTGACCGTCCGGTCGGCGGGGGACGTCGCGACCGTATGACGGTGCGTGCCGGTGGAGCAATCGGTGCCACCACCGGGGTCGCCGCCACGGGCGGCGGGCCTCAGCGGGGCTGGCAGTGCGGGCAGGCGAAGGCGGTGCGTCCGGCGAGGGCCAGGCGCTCCACCGGCGTGCCGCAGCGCAGGCAGCTGTCGCGGCCGTACACGTAGGTGCGCCGCGCACGCGGGATGCGCGACCAGGGGGCGCCCGCCTCGGCCGGGTCCACCGTGACGATGCGGCCGGGCCGCACGCCGTCCTCCAGCATGCGGCCGGCCGTCCGCCACAGGCAGTCCGCCTCGGCGCCGGTGAGGTCGCGCCCCTCGCGCAGGGGGTGCACGCCGCACAGGAACAGGGCTTCGGCGCGGAAGACGTTGCCCACCCCGGCGAGCACCGACTGGTCCATCAACAGGGTGCCGACCGGGGCGCGGCTGCGGCGCACGCGGGCGAGGAACGCGCCCGGGTCGGCGTCGCGCGCGAGGGGGTCGGGCCCCAGGCGCGCCATCAGCCGCTCCTCCGCGGGCGGCTCGAAGAGCTCGCACGCGGTCGGGCCGCTGAGGTCGACGGCCAGGTCGTCCGCGTCGCGGGGCGCCAGGCGCAGGCGCGTGGTGGCACGGGGCGGGGGCACCTCGCCGCGGTGCACGCGGAAGCGCCCGAAGAGGCCGAGGTGCACGTGCAGCGCCGGTGCGTCGCGGAACCGGTACAGCAGGTGCTTGCCGTGGGCGTCGATGCGCTCCAGCACACGGCCGTCGAGCCGGGCCGCACCGTCCGCGAAACGGCCCTGCGGCGAGCTCGCGGCGAGCGGCCGGCCGGCGAGCAGGGCGGCCTGCGTGCGGGCGGCGCGATGGATGGTGTGGCCCTCGGGCACGCGACAGTGTCGGACCGGCCGGCCGACTTCACAAGCGGCACCCGCGCGCCTATGATGCCCCGTCGCCGATCCGTCCGGCGCCGCCCCCGGGCCGTCGTGGCCCGCGCGCGGCGGCCCCCGCCGCACGCGCGGCGCGGCGCGCCCCACCACCGACGCACGCACGAGGACACCCGCACATGGCACACGCCCAGCTCACCGCCGTCCCCCGCACCGAGACCGGCAACGGCCCGGCGCGCCGCCTGCGGCGGCAGGGCATGGTGCCGGGCATCCTGTACCAGCCCTCGGGCGCGGCCCTCGCCTTCGCGGTGCCCGAGCGCGAGCTGCGCCGGGCGCTGATCTCCGAGGGCGGGCGCGAGGGCGTGGTGGACCTGCGCATCGGCGACGGACCCGTGCAGGCGACCCGCCTCGCCGACTGGCACCGCGACCCGGTGCGGGGCGACATCCTGCACATCGACCTGCGTCCCGTGGACGAGGCCGAGGTGGCGCAGGTCGCCGCCGAGCAGGCGGAGGCCGAGCGCGTGGCGCTGCAGGCGGCCGCCGAGGCGGAGGCCGCCGGCGAGAGCCGCGGGGCCGACGTCTTCGAGGAGCCGGACGCCGCCGACGCCGAGTAGCGCGGCGCGGGCGCCCCTGCGCCCCCCGGGACCCCTCTCGCCGTGACGCCCTCGCCGGACGCGCCCCCGCGCGTGCGCCTGGTCGTGGGCCTCGGCAACCCCGGGACCCGGTACGCCCGCACCCGCCACAACGTCGGCCGCATGGTCGCGGAACTCGTCGCCCGCCGGCTCGGGGTGGGACGCGACGTGCAGCGCTACGCCGGGCGGTGGAGCGAGGCCCGCGGGCCCGCGGGCCCCGTGGCGTTCCTCATGCCCGAGACGTACATGAACGAGTCCGGGCGCGCGGTCGGGCCGGCGGCCGGGGCGCTGCGCGCCGCCCCGGAGCAGGTGCTGCTGGTCCACGACGAGATCGACCTCCCGTTCGGGACGGTGCGCGGCAAGTCCGGCGGCGGGCACGGCGGCCACAACGGGTTGCGGTCGGTCGACGAGGGGCTGGGCGCGCGCGGCTACCCGCGGGTGCGCGTCGGGGTCGGGCGTCCCCCTGCCGGGTACCGGGGCGACGAGGCATCCTGGGTGCTGTCCCCGTTCGGGGAGGACCCGGCGGAGGTGGAGGCGCTGATCGCGCGCGCGGCGGACATGGTGGAGGCGGTGCTGGCGGAGGGGATCGAGGCGGCGATCGCGCGCTTCCACGCGGCGCCGCCCGGCGCCCGCGCGCGGGCGCGGGCCGAGCGGCGCGACGGGTCCGGCGAGGCGCCGGCCGAGGACGGCCCCGATGCGGCGGAGGCCGCGCGTGGCTGAACGGGCGGGCTCCGCCGCCGGCGGCGCCCGCGCGACACGGCGCCCCGCGCCCTCCACGGGCGCCGTCGCCGTCGACGACCTGCTGCTCGGCGTGCCCGCCCTGGGGGCCGCGGCCGAGGCCCTCGCCGCCGGCACCCCCGCCGGCCGCGTGCACCTGGCCCGCCCGGGCTGGACCTGGCTGGTGGCGGCCCTTGCGCGCCGCACGGAGGCGTCGCTGCTGGTGGTCTGCCCGGAGGACGACGAGGCCCGGGACCTGGCGGCCGACCTCGAGGCGCTGCTGGGCCGCGCCGCGGTCGGCCTGTGGCCCTCGCGCGGCGTCCCGCTGGGCGGCGTCGGCGTGTCGCCCCACCTGGTGGGCCTGCGGGCGCGGTCCATGGCGATGCTCGGGCGCCCGCGCCGGGTCGTGGTGGCGGGCGTGCCGGCCCTGGACGAGCGGGTCGCGCCCCCCGCGGCGCGCGCGGAGCCGCTGTCGGTGGCCGTGGGCGCGGCCCTCGCCACGGAGGAGCTGCTCGACCGGCTCGCGGCGCTGGGCTACGAGCGGACCGACCAGGTGGAGGAGCGCGGCGACGTCGCGGTGCGCGGCGGGCTGGTGGACGTCTACCCGGCGACCGCCGACATGCCGGTGCGCCTGGAGTTCTTCGGCGACGAGATCGAGGGCGTGCGCGCCTTCTCGCCGTTCACCCAGCGCACCATCCGGCCCCTGGAACGGGTCGTGGTGTGGCCGGCGCGCGAGCCCGACCCCGGCTTCCTCGTCGATCCCCTCGACGACCCGGCGACGGCGGCCGCCCGCGTGGTGCGCCTCGCGCCGGCCGAGTTCCCGGCGGCGGTCCGGGCGGCGCGCGAGCGCTTCGAGGACGAGGCGCAGGCGGGCGCGCTGTGCGACCCGGACGCCCTGCTGGGCCTGCTGGAGGCGCGCGCGGCGCTCGATCTGGTGCCGCCCGGCGGCAACGCCGAGCCCGTCTTCGACGCGGTCGAGGCCCGCTTCGCCACCCGCGGCCAGTCGGAGGCCGAGGCGGAGCTGAACCGGCTGGCGCGCAACGGCAGCCGCGTCGTGGTGGCCTTCGGCCGCCGCGGCGACATGGAGCGCGCCGCGCTGCGGATGGAGCGCGTGGCGGCCACCGTGCTCGACGCCGGCCAGGCGCCCGCGGCCGGGGCGGTCGGCTTCAGCCCGATGGGCGTGCGCGACGGCTTCCTGTCGCGGGGTCTGGGTCTGGCGGTGATCCCCGAGAACGCCATCCTCCGGCGCCGCCGCCCCACGGCGGAGCGCGGCCTGGTGGTGGGCCGCCGGCTCGCCAGCTTCATGGACCTGCGCGTGGGCGACCACGTGGTGCACGAGGACCACGGCATCGGGCGCCTGACGGGCTTCGAGACGCGCACGGTCGCCAACGTCACGCGCGACTACCTCGCGCTCGCGTTCTCGGGCGGCGATCGCCTGTACGTCCCGCACGACCAGCTCGACAAGGTCACCCGCTACGTCGGCGCCGACGGCTCGGAGCCGACGCTCTCCAAGCTCGGCGGCAAGGCCTGGGAGCGCATGAAGGCGCGCGCGCGGGCCGCCGTGCGCGAGATGGCCGGGGAGCTCATCAGCCTCTACGAGGCCCGCCAGCGGGTCGAGGGCTACGCCTTCCCCGAGAACGAGGAGCTGATGGCGGAGCTGGAGCGCGGCTTCCCGCACCGCGAGACGCCCGACCAGCAGCGCGCGATCGACGCGGTGTACGACGACATGGAGCGGGCGCGGCCGATGGACCGGCTCATCTGCGGCGACGTCGGCTTCGGCAAGACCGAGATCGCCGTCCGCGCGGCCTTCAAGGCGGCCGTCGCCGGCAAGCAGGTGATGGTGCTGGCGCCCACCACGATCCTCGCCCAGCAGCACCTGGCCACCTTCCGGGAGCGCTACCGGGACCTCCCCGTGACGCTCGACATGGTGAACCGCTTCCGGTCGCCGGCCGAGGTGCGCGACGTGCTCGCCCGCTTCCGGGAGGGGCGGCTGGACATCGTCATCGGCACGCACCGGCTGCTGTCGATGGACGTCCAGCCGAAGGACCTCGGCCTGGTCATCGTCGACGAGGAGCAGCGGTTCGGGGTCGCCCAGAAGGAGGCCCTGCGCCAGCTGCGCGTGCGCACCGACGTGCTCGCGATGAGCGCCACCCCCATTCCGCGGACCCTGCAGATCTCGCTGTCGGGGCTGCGCGACATCAGCGTCATCGAGACGCCGCCCCGGGGACGCCGGCCCATCGCGACGCACGTGGGCGAGTTCGACGAGGGGCTGGTCGCCGAGGCGCTGCGGCGCGAGAAGGAGCGCGGCGGCCAGTCGTTCTGGCTCCACAACCGGGTGGAGACGATCACGCAGGCCGCCGAGCGCGTGCGGGCGCTCTGCCCGGAGCTGCGGGTGCAGGTGGCCCACGGCCAGATGGCGGAGCACCAGCTCGAGGACGTGATGCTGAGCTTCATCCGGGGTGACGGCGACGTGCTGGTGGCGACCAGCATCATCGAGAGCGGCCTCGACATCCCGCAGGCCAACACGCTCGTCGTGGAGCGCGCCGACGCCCTCGGCCTGTCCCAGCTCTACCAGATCCGCGGCCGGGTGGGCCGGTCCAGCGTGACCGCCCACGCCTACCTGCTGTATCCCGACGAGGGCGCCCTCACCCGCGAGGCCGCCGCCCGGCTCCGCGCGCTCGCCGATTACACCGAGCTCGGTTCGGGTCTGCGCATCGCCATGCGCGACCTGGAGATCCGCGGCGCCGGCAACCTGCTGGGCGACGAGCAGAGCGGGCACGTGGCGGCGGTCGGCTTCGAGCTGTACATCGAGATGCTCCAGGAGGCCGTGGCCCTGGGGCAGGGGCAGATCGTGCCGGAGCGCGAGGTGCGGGTGGACATCCCCGCGTCGGCCTTCATCCCGGCCGACTACGTGGCCTTCGAGGCCGCGAAGATCGAGCTGCACCGGCGCATCTCGCTGGCCTCCGACGTGGAGGCCGTGCGCTCCCTGGAGGGCGAGATCGCCGACCGGTTCGGGCCCCTCCCGCCCCCGGTGGCGGCACTGCTCACCGTGCAGTCCATCCGCGTGCGGCTGCGGCGGCTGGGCGCGGGGTCGGTGGCGGTCCGCGGCGGGCGCATCGTGGTGGCACCGGTCAGCCTGACCACCGAGACGCTGCGCGGCCTGCGCGAGGCCGTGCCGCGCGCCCAATACCAGGCGCGGGAGCAGTCGGTGTCGGCCCCCGCGCCGACCGCGCCGGGCGAGCGGCTCGAGGCCGCCGACGCCCTGCTGACCGCCCTGGCGGGCGCCGGCGACGCCCTGGCCGCGGCCTGACGCGGGCCGTCGCACCCCCCGCCGGTCCGGGGCGACCGCACGGCCGGGGGCCCGGAAACCCCGTGCTACCATCGCCCGCCGTGGGAACC
>DATMJR010000163.1:0-6574 GCA_035553775.1 Miltoncostaeaceae bacterium
GCGCTGACGGCATCCTCCTTGCGCGCCCGCCCGGCCCCCAGGCGCCAGGCGGCGACGCCGACCCGCAGGGCGTCCACCGCGGTGACAACCCCGTCGCGGTCCGCCCGGACCTCCCCCACCTCGGGTGCCCGCGGCAGGGGCGCATCCGGGTCGCCCCCCTGGGCCCGCACCATCCGCCGCCACACGTCCATCGCGCGGCCGTCGTCGAGGGCGGCGGCCGGGTCGGCGTCGACGCCCGCCAGGTCCAGCATCTCGGCGGCCAGGGCCAGGGTGAGCGCGCGCACGTCGGGCGGGCCGCCGCCCGCGAGGACCTCCACGGCCTCGGTCACCTCGAGGCCGTTGCCGACTGCGCGCCCCAGCGGGGCGTCCATGGCCGTCAGCAGGGCGCGGGTGCGCACGCCGTGCGCGGTCCCGAGCGCGACCATGGTGCGCGCGAGGTCCTCGGCGTCGGCGCGGGTGCGCATGAACGCGCCGGCGCCGACCTTGACGTCGAGCACCAGCGCCGCGGTCCCCTCGGCGATCTTCTTGGACATGATCGAGCTCGCGATCAGGGGGATCGACTCGACCGTGCCGGTGACGTCGCGCAGGGCGTAGAGGCGGCGGTCCGCCGGGGCGAGGTCCTCGCCCGCGGCCGAGATCACGGCGCCCAGCTCCCGGAGCTGCCGGCCGAAGGCCTCCGCCCCCAGCGAGGTGCGCATGCCCGGGATGGCCTCCAGCTTGTCGAGCGTGCCCCCGGTGTGGCCGAGCCCACGGCCGGACAGCTGCGGCACGGCGGCGCCGCAGGCCGCCACCAGGGGGCACAGCGGCAGCGAGATCTTGTCCCCCACCCCGCCCGTCGAGTGCTTGTCGACGGTGGGCCGGCCGACACCGGACAGGTCGAGCCGCACGCCCGAGCGGATCATGGCGTCGGTCCACGTGGCGAGCTCCCGGGGCGAGAGGCCCCGGAACACGATCGCCATCAGCAGCGCGGCCGCCTGCTCGTCGGCGATCCGCCCGGCGGTGTAGCCCTCCAGGAAGCCGCGGATCTCGGCGTCGGCGAGCTCCCGGCCGTCCCGCTTGGCCCGGATCACGTCGACGGCGGCGACGCTCACCCCGCCCGCTCCCGCACGTCCTCGGGGCCGAAGGCATCGGGCAGCAGCGCGGCGAGCGGCACCGGGCCGCCCGGCCGGTCGAGCAGCAGGGCGCCGCCGCCGTGCTCGTGCAGCAGCTGGCGGCACCGGCCGCACGGCGCGAGCGCCTCCCCGTCGCCGGCGACCACGGCGAGCGCGACCAGGCGCCCCCCGCCGGTCGCCACGAGGTCGCCCACCAGGCCGCACTCCGCGCAGAGGCCGACCCCGTAGCTGGCGTTCTCGACATTGCAGCCGTGCACCCGCCGGCCGTCCTCGGCGAGCCCGCACGCACCCACGCGGACCCCCGAGTAGGGGGCGTACGCCCGCGCCGCCATGGCCCGCGCGCCCGCGCGCAGGGCATCCCAGTCGACGGCCGTCACGTGGCCAGGGGTGCGTCCGCCGCCAGCGCCGCGATCGCGTCCGGCGCCTCGCGGATCGACACCAGGGTGCGCCAGCGGGCGCCGGCGGCCACCTCCGCGTGCTCCAGGGCCCAGGTCACGTGGTAGGGCACGTGCAGGCCGAAACCCCCCAGGCCGACCACCGGCGCGATGTCCGAGCGCAGGCTGTTGCCGATCATGCAGAAGCGCTCCGCGGACGCCTCCATCCGCCGCAGCACCCGCCCGTAGGTGGCCGGGTCCTTCTCGGCGACCACCTCGACGCGCTCGAAGAGCTCGCCGAGCCCGGACGCCGCCACCTTGCTCTCCTGATGGAACAGGTCGCCCTTGGTGACGAGCACCAGGCGGTACTCGTCCGCGAGCCCCTCGACCGTCTCCCGGACCCCGTCGAGCAGCTCCACGGGGTGCGCCAGCAGCTCCTTGCCGAAGTCGATGATGCGCTCGATGCGATGGGCGTCGATGCGGTGCCCGGTGAGCGCGAGCGCCGACTCGATCATCGACAGCGTGAAGCCCTTCACCCCGTACCCGAACAGGGCCAGGTTGCGGCGCTCGGTCTCGAGCAGGGTGGCCGAGGCGACCTCCCCGTCCACCCACGGTGTGAGCAGCTCCCGGAAGCGCTGCTCGGTGACGTGGAAGTGACCCTCGCTGTGCCAGAGGGTGTCGTCGCCGTCCAGTCCCACGATCTCGATGCCCATCGGGGGGCCAGTGTAGGGAGGCTCCGCGTCGCGCGCCGCCGCGACCCCGGTTACGGTGTCGCCCATGCCCCTCGACCCCGCCGCCGCGCTCCGCGCGCCCAAGGTGCTCCTGCACGATCACCTCGACGGCGGGCTGCGCCCCCGCACCATCGTCGAGCTCGCGGAGGAGAGCGGCTACGGCGGCCTGCCGACCACCGACCCCGGGGAGCTGCGGCAGGTCATCTCCCGCGGGGCGAACCGCAACGACCTCGTGCTCTACCTGGAGACGTTCGCGCACACGGTCGCGGTGATGCAGACCCGCGAGGCGCTGGTGCGCGTGGCCCGCGAGTGCGCCGAGGACCTGGCGGCCGACGGCGTCGTGTACGCCGAGATCCGGTTCGCGCCGGAGCTGCACCGCGAGCGGGGGCTCGACCTGGACGAGGTGGTGGAGGCAGTGCTGGAGGGCCTGGAGGCGGGCGCGGCGGGCACCGGCCTCACGGCGCGCGTCCTGTGCTCGGCCATGCGCCAGCGGGCCCTCAGCCGCGAGATCGCGGAGCTGGCGGTGCGCCACCGCGACGCGGGCGTGGTGGGCTTCGACATCGCCGGGCCGGAGGCCGGCAACCCGCCGTCCATGCACCTCGAGGCGTTCTCCGTGGTGATGCGCGAGAACTTCCACATCACCATCCACGCCGGCGAGGCCTTCGGGCTGCCGTCGATCGCCGAGGCCCTGCAGCAGTGCGGCGCCGAGCGGCTCGGCCACGGCGTGCGCATCATCGACGACATCGCCGTCGGGCCGGACGGCGCGCCGCGGCTCGGCCGGCTGGCCGCCTTCGTACGCGACCGCCGGGTGCCCCTGGAGATGTGCCCGTCGTCCAACGTGCACGTGGGCGCGGTGCCCTCGATCGAGGAGCATCCCGTCGGCCTGCTCGGCAAGCTGCGGTTCCGGGTCACGGTGAACACCGACAACCGCCTGATGAGCGACACCACGCTGTCGCGCGAGTTCGCCCTGCTCGGCGAGGCGTTCGGCTGGGAGCTGTCCGACATGCGCTGGGCCACCATCAACGCCATGAAGAGCGCGTTCATCCACTTCGACGAGCGGCTGGCGCTCATCGACCGCGTCATCAAGCCCGGCTTCGCCGCCCTGGGGGCGGACGGCTGATCGCCGCCGCGGAGGCGCCCCCGGCGGCGCCCCCCGCCCTGGTCGTGGAGGCGCCGGCCCGCGCCGCCGGCCTCCCGCGCGCCGTGCGGGTGACGTGCGCCACCGCCTGCCTGGTGGAGGTCCGCCTGGTGGCGCCCGCATCCGCCGTCACCGCCGTGGCCGCCCGGCGCCCGGGCGGGCTGCTGCTGGCGCGCGTGCGGCGGGTGGTCGGCGCGGGAGCCTCCACCCCGCTGCTTCTGCGCCCCACCCCCGCGGGAGCCCGCCTGGTGGGCACGGCGGCCCCGGGGCGCCTCGCCGGACGCCTCGAGGTGCGGGCCCGGGACGCCGCCGGCCCCCTGGGCTCGGTGACCCGTGCGGTCGCCATCGGGCCCGACCGGCCCTGGCCGCACGTGGTGGGACGCTCCGTCCACGGTCGGCCCATCGTCGCCCTGCTGTCGTCATCCCCGGCACCGCTGCTGGTGGTGGGGGCGATCCACGGGGACGAGCCCGGGTCGGCGCAGGTGCTGCGGGCCGCCCTGACCCGCGTGCCCGCCGCGCGGCTGCGCGCGGTGGTGGTGACGGTCGCCAACCCGGACGGGTACGCCGGGCGGCGCCGCCACAACGCGCGCGGCGTCGACCTGAACCGCAACTTCCCCGCGCGCGACTGGGGCGGGCCCGGTGCCGTGCGTCCGGGCGCCCGGCCCGCCTCGGAGCCCGAGGCGGGGGCGCTGGTGGATCTCGTCGCCGCGCAGCGGCCGCGCCGGCTGGTGGCGCTGCACCAGCCCCTGGCCGTGGTGCTCGGCACGCGTCGCGACCCCTTCACCGCCACGCTCGCCGCCCGCACCGGGCTCCCGGTGCGCGCCTCGGTGGGCTACCCCACGCCGGGGTCGATGGCGACCTGGGCCCGGGCGCGCGGCGTGGCCGCCCACACGGTGGAGCTGCCCGGCGGCGCCCCGTCGCCGCGCGTGGTGGCGGCGATGGCCCGCCTGCTGCGCGGCTCCCCCGCGCCCTAAGCCGGGCGCGCCCCCACCCGCGTCACCGCCGCGGCCGCGGCGGCGGTCGCCGCCCGCAGGCAGTCGGCGGGGGCGGCGCCGCCCGTCCACGCCGCCAGCAGCGCCCCCGCGAAGGCGTCGCCCGCGCCGGTGGTGTCGACCACGGGGCCGGGCGGCGGGTGCGCCGGCACGGCGGCGGTGAGGCCGCCCCGGCCGCCCCAGGCCGCCCCCTCGGCGCCGCGCTTGAGCACGACGTGGCGGGCGTGCGCGCCGAGGGCGCGGAGCACCTCCTCGGGATCGCGCGTGCCCGTCAGCACCGCCGCCTCGTCGGGGGTGACCAGCAGCAGGTCGAGCGGGCCGGCGTCGGCCAGGACGGCGCGCCCACCCCGCGCCGCCAGGGGCGCGGCCGACGCCGCGTCGAGGGACGTGGTGAGACGGGCGCGGCGCGCCGCCGTCAGCCACGCGACGCCCGCGTCGCGGGCCGGGCCGAGCAGGACGTAGCCGGACAGGTGCAGGTGGCGGCCCGGAGGCGGGCCGGCGGGCGGGGCCAGCAGGGCGTTGGCGCCCTGGTCGGGCAGCATGGTGCGCTCGCCGCCCGCGTCGACCAGCACCACGCAGGTGCCGGTCGCCGTCGCGACCCGGCGCAGGCGCAGGCGCACCCCGGCCGCCCGCAGCTGCCGGGCCGCCTCGCGGCCCAGGGCGTCGCCGCCGACGGCCGCCACCAGCACGACGTCGACGCCCGCGCGGGCCAGGGCGTGCGCCACGTTGGCGCCCGCGCCCCCCGGCCGCAGCGCGATGCGCGCCGGGGTGTCGGAGCCGGGCGCGAGGGGGCCGTCGACGCGGGCGACGACGTCCCACATGACGTCGCCGACGACAAGCACCGCCGGCCGGGTCGTCACGCCCCGCGCAGGGTGCCGGCCAGGCGCGCGGCCGCCACGGCGACCCGGGCGGCCAGGCGGGCGTTGGCCAGCACGAGCTCCACGTTGACGCGCAGGCTCTCGCCGCCGGTGCCCGCGTGGAACCGGGCGAGCACGAAGGGCGTCGCCTCCTTGCCGCGCACCCCCTCCGCCTCGGCGGCCGCGAGGGCCTCCGCGAGCTGGGCGTCGTGCCGGGCCGGGTCCATCTGGCGGTCGGCCGGCAGCGGGTTGGCGACGACCACCGCCTGCGGCATGCCCAGGCGCGTGCGTGCCGCGGCGATGCGCGCCACCTCCGCCGGGTCGTCCACGCGCGCCGGCGCCGGGTGGCCGGAGTCACGCAGGTAGAAGCCCGGGAAGCGGTCGGTGCCGAAGGCCATCACCGGCACGGACAGGGTCTCCAGCCGCTCCAGGGTGGCCCCCACGTCCAGGATCGACTTGACCCCGGCGCAGACCACCACCAGGGGCGCGCGCGCGAGGGCCCACAGGTCCGCCGACTCGTCCCAGGTCTCGCGGGCGCCGCGGTGGACCCCGCCCAGCCCCCCGGTGGCGAAGGCGCCGATGCCCGCGCCCGCCGCCAGATGCGCCGTGGAGGCGACGGTGGTCGCCGCGGTGGCGCCGCGCGCCACGGCCGCGGGCAGGTCGCGGATGCTCGCCTTGGCCACGTCGCGGCCGGTCGCCAGGCGGACGAGGTCGTCGTCGCCGAGCCCCACCCGGGCGACGCCGTCGACCACGGCGATCGTCGCCGGCACCGCGCCCTCCACCCGCACCACGGCCTCGATGCGCCGCGCCGCCTCCAGGTTGTCCGGCCGGGGCAGGCCGTGGGCGATGATCGTGGACTCCAGCGCGACGACCGGCGCCCCGGCCGCCAGCGCGTCCTCCACCTCCTCGTGGAGCCGCAGCACCGTCGGCCCGTCAGATCCGCGCGGGGTGCCACACGGTGCTGATCTCGCAGAAGGCGGCGGCCGTGCGCAGGTCCTCCGCCCCCCCGGTCCGCAGCACGCGCTTCAGGTTGGCCGCGCTGCGCTCCTCCAGGTCCGCACCCGCCGCGGCCGGGGCGCCCGACAGGTCCACCGCGTCCACGTCGTCGTGGTCGCACAGCCAGGGCAGCAGCGCCGCGGCGTCGCCGGTGAGCAGGTTGACCACCCCGGCGGGCACGTCGGAGGTGGCGACCACCTCGCCCAGCGAGGCCGTGACCAGGGCCGTGCCGCCGCCCGTGAGCGCGACCACGGCGTTGCCGGCGGCGAGCGCGGGCAGCACCAGCCCCACGACCCCCGGCACCCCGCCCTCCTCGGGGCAGGCGAGGCCGACGACGCCGAGCGGCACGGCGTGCGAGACGTTGAGGAAGGGGC
>DATMJR010000164.1:0-3170 GCA_035553775.1 Miltoncostaeaceae bacterium
GTCAACGCGCACGCGACCTCGACCCCGGCGGGCGACGTGGCCGAGGCGCACGCGCTGCGCGCCGCCGGTCTCGGCGATGTGCCCGTCTCGTCGACCAAGTCCGCGCACGGCCACGCGCTCGGCGCCGCCGGCGGCATCGAGGCGCTCGTGGCCGTGCGCGGACTTGGTCGACGAGACGGGCACATCGCCGAGACCGGCGGCGCGCAGCGCGTGCGCCTCGGCCACGTCGCCCGCCGGGGTCGAGGTCGCGTGCGCGTTGACGTAGCCCACCTCGGCCGGCGCGACGCCGGCGTCCGCCATCGCCAGCCGGAGCGCGCGCGTGGCGCCCTCCCCCACCGGGTCCGGGTCGGTGAGGTGACCGGCGTCGCAGGTCGCGCCGTAGCCGGCCAGCTCCGCGTGAATGCGCGCGCCCCGGGCAAGCGCGTGGTCGCGCTCCTCGAGCACCAGGATCCCCGCGCCCTCGCCGATGACGAAGCCGTCGCGGCCCCGGTCGAACGGCCGCGAGGCGGCGTCCGGGGCGCGGTGCCCGCGGCTGAGCGCCCCCATGCGGGCGTACCCGGCGACCACCAGGGGCGAGAGCGCGGCCTCGGCGCCCCCCGCCAGCATGACCTCGGCGCGCCCCGCCCGGATCGCCTCCAGAGCGCCGCCGATCGCGTCAGCGCCCGCGGCGCAGGCGGTCGCCACCGCCGAGGAGGGGCCGCGCAGCCCGAGCACGCGGGCCGTGGCCGCCGCCGGCGAGTTCACCAGCGACAGCGGCACGGTCAGCGGGCCGACGCGGTCGGCACCGCGGTCGAGCAGGGCCCGGTACGCCTCGTCCAGCGTGGCGGCGCCGCCGTGGATGCAGCCGATCGCGACGCCGGCGCGGTCGGCCGCGACCGGCAGGCCCCCCGCGTCCTCCAGCGCCAGGGCGCCGGCGACGGCCGCGAGCCGGCCCACCCGGTCCATGCGGCGGGCGTCGCGCGCGCCGAACCGCTCGCGGGCCGCGTCGCCGTCGTCGGCCGGGAACGCCGGGAACACCCCGACGCCGTCCAGCTCGACGGCGCGCGCGCCGGAGCCCCCGGCCGTGAGCGCGTCCCAGAAGCTCTCCACGCCGACGCCGAGGGGCGCGACCACCCCCAGCCCCGTGATGACCACCCGGCGACGCACGGGGCGCATGCTGACATGCCGGGCGGCCCGGCGTGTCAGCCCGGCGCCCCCCGCCGTGCGGCCACGACCGCCGCGGCCGCGACCTCGGCCCCCGCAGCGCGCATGGCCGCGAGGGCCCGGGCGCTGTCGCCCGCGACCACGTCCACCCCGCGCACGCCGTCCTCGACGACCGTCACGGCGAACCCGGCCGCGCGCGCGTCGAGGACCGTGTTGAGCACGCAGTAGTCGGTGGCCAGCCCGGCGACGACGAGCCGGTCGACGCCGCGTGACCGCAGGGTCTCCGCCAGCCCGGTGTCCTGGAACGCCGAGTAGCCCTGGCTGTGGCGGTCCTGCCCCTTGTCGACGACCAGGTCGAGCCCGTCCCGGGCGAGCCCCGGATGCAGCTCGGCACCCGGGGTGCCCGCCACGCAGTGCACCGGCCAGATCGCGGGCGGGTCGGCCCCGCGCCAGCGCGCGGGGTCGACGTCGGCCCCCCGGAACGAACCGTGATCGGGGGGGTGCCAGTCCCGGGTGGCGACCACGAGGTCGAACGCCGGGGTGAGCGGGTTGACGACGGGGACCACCGCGTCGCCGCCGGGCACCGCCAGGGCGCCCCCCGCGCAGAAGTCGTTCTGCAGGTCGACCACGACGAGCGCCTCCACGCCCCCATGGTCGCCCACCCGGGGGGTCCGGCCAAGCCCCCGCGCGGCGGGGGCTCGGCCGGGGGGTCCTCAGTCCGCCTGGACCGTGCCCGGGGCGAGGTCCCGCGCGGTGATCGTGTTCGCGCGGAAGTCGTTGCCGTTCAGGCCGTACCGCAGGTGCGCGATGAGCGCGTTCGAGCGCCGCACCGCCGCCTGGGAGATGCGCTGGTTGATGAGCAGCTGGTTCCGGGACAGGCGCACGGACGCCGGGTTGCCCTGCGAGGGAGGCGCCAGCTGCGTCACGGAGCGCGCCGGCGGGTTCGCCACCGGGGGCGCGGACACGACCTCCAGCCCCTGCCGGAGCTGACCGCGGGTGATGGAGCCGTCGCGGACGTCGCCGCCCGTGAGGCCGCGCAGCAGCCGCTGGCGCAGGGCGTTCGAGCGCCGCACCGCGGTCTGCGAGATGCGCTGGTTGATGAGCAGCTGCTCGGTGGTGAGGCGCACCTGGCCGGGGTCGCCCCCGCCCACGGCGCGGATGTTCAGCGGGCGCGGCGTGGGGGCCGGCTTGGTCCCCACCGGGTCGACGAAGCGCAGGGTCATGCCGCCGAGGTCCTCCGGCCCGAGGGCGCCGCCGCAGATGTCCGTCCCCACCACGCCGGCGTCGAGCCACTGCTCGATCGCGTTCACGCGGCGGATCGCCGCCTGCGAGATGCGCTGGTTGATGAGCAGCTGCCGCCGGGTCAGCGTGACGGCGCTCGGGTTGCCCTGGTCGGAGGCGACCTGCGTCGGGATGCCGTACTGCGGCTGCTGCGTGGCGCCCGGGCCGTACTGCGGGACGGGCGCGCAGACGACCCCGGGGGGCTGCGCGACGGCCGGACCGGCGACCATCAGCCCTCCGGCCGCGGCCCCGGCGGCGAGCGCGAGGGCGGGCCGGATGCGGCGGCGTCCTGTGCGGTTCGTGCGACGGTGGTCGGGGGTAGTGGGCGGATGACCAGCGGTCATGCGTTCCTCCTGGGTCGCGGTGCGCGCGATGGCGCCTGCTCGGACGGGGACCTACCCCCTCGTGGGCGGGCGACACACCGGCGTTTCTGACGGCTACCGTCTCCCGGTGCCCCGGCCCGCACAAATCCGGCCGTCCCGCGCCGACCTCGAGGCCGCCCGGGACCGGCGCGTGCCGGACCTGGTCGCCGACGGCCTGGCCCTGCTCGTGTGCGGGATCAACCCCGGTCTATGGTCGGGGTGGAGCGGGAGCCACTTCGCGGGCCCCGGCAACCGGCTGTGGCCGGCGCTCGCCCTGGCCGGCATCACCCCCCGGCGCCTCCGGCCGGAGGAGGGCGCCGCGCTGCTGGCCTGCGGCGTGGGCATCACGAACCTGGTGGCGCGCACGACGGCGCGCGCCGACGA
>DATMJR010000165.1:0-6949 GCA_035553775.1 Miltoncostaeaceae bacterium
CTCGGGCGGCGCCGGCGCGACATCGAGCGGCAGGCCTTCGAGGCGTGGCACGGCAGTGCGATGGAGGGCGTGCTCGAGCAGGCGCGGCTGAGCGCGGCGCCGCCCGAGCCGGACGTGGTGCGGATGCTGGAGGCGGCCGCGGTGTGGTCGTTCGTCCACGTGCTCTCCGACTGCGTCGCCGAGGCCCTGGAGACCATCCCCGAGCCCGCCGCCGAGTGAGCGACGGCGCCCGCGCGGCCGCCGTCGTCTGCGACGACGTGCCGGGCGTCTGCCGCGGGTGGATCTCCCCCGAGCCCGCCTTCATGCGGCGCGCCTCCCACGCGGTCGCCGCCGGCGGGGGCGTGTGGTTCGTGGACCCGGTCGACGAACCCGGCATGGTGGAGGCCTGCGGCGATCTGGGCGAACCCGCGGGGGTGGTGCAGCTGCTGGGCCGACACGGCCGCGACTGCGCCGCCGTCGCCGAGCGCCTGGGCGTGCCCCATCTGGTGGTGCCGCCCGCGGCGCCGGAGGGCGCGCCCTTCCGGGTGGTGCCCGTGGTGCGCGCGCCCGGCTGGCAGGAGGTGGCGCTGGTGTTCCCCGGCCCGCGCACCCTGGTCGTCGCCGACGCTCTGGGGGCCGCCTCCTACTTCCGGGCGCCGGGGGACCCCATCGGCGTGCACCCCCTGCTGCGGCTCACCCTCCCGCCGCGCGCGCTGCGCGGGCACGATCCCCTGCACGTGCTGTGCGGCCACGGCCCGGGGCTCCACGGACCGGACGCGGCGGCGCGGGTGGAGGAGGCCATTCGGCGCGCGCGCCGCCGCATCCCCGCCTGGGCCTGGGCGCTCGTCACCCGGCGGGGGCGCGGGCGCCGGTAGGCGTTCAGCCCGCCGCGGCGGGCGCGCCGGCGAGCGACGCCACGCGGTCGGCGGCCGCGAGTCCCGAGGCGTACACCGCCGCCATCCCCGGGCCGCTGAGCGCGTCACCGCACAGCACGATGCGCGCGCCGGGCGGGTTCAGGGTCTCCATGTCGCCGCGGCGCGCCACGGTGGAGTAGCGCCAGCGCTTGACCTGGGCCCAGGCGACCTCCGGGGCCGCGCCCAGGAGGGCCGCGAGCGCCCGGTGCACCCGCGCGAGCGCCTCCTCGTCGGTCGCCGCGTCCAGCATGGCGGCGCTGACGTCCGGGCGCAGGCGGGCCACCACCGGGACCACCCCGTCCACCGGCGGGCGGCCGGCGTGCGTCGCGACCGCCACTGCGGCGAGCGGGCCGTCGACGGGCCAGCGGAGGAACCACTCCGGGACGGGCATCCGCAGCCCGAGGATCCCCATCACCGCGGGATGGTGGCCGAGCGCGCGCAGGGCGGCGACCCGGAAGGGGTGCTCGGGCGAGCGCTCCAGCAGGTCGGCCGCCTGGGCGGGGGGCGCGCTCACCACCACCGCGTCCGTGCGCCCGTGCGCGTTGCCCTGCTCGTCGCCCAGCTCGTACCCCTCGGCGGCGCCGCGGAGGGCCGCGATGCGCACGCCGCGCACGACCTCGAGCCCGGCGGCCATGCGCTTGGCGAGCTGGGTGAGCCCGTCGGCGAAGGTGTGCGGCGCCTCCATGGGCGCGTCGGGTGGCGCCTGCCCGCGCAGGGGAGCGCCGACGGCCCGGAGGTCCGCCCCGCCCACCTCGGCGGCGAGCGCGGCCAGGGGGGAACCGGCGGGCGCGTCCAGCGCAGGCGCCCCGTGCTCGACCACCGTGCCCTCCAGGCGGCGGGCCGCGAGCCGGCCGCCGAGGCCGCGGCTCTTCTCGAACACCACCACCTCGTGACCGGCGTCGTGCAGGCGCCGGGCGGCGGCGAGGCCGGACAGCCCGGCCCCGACCACGGCGACCCTCACCGGTCGGCGGCGGCGGGCAGCGGGGCGTCGGTGGCGGTGCGCACGGCGCAGCGGCCGGTGCCGGCGCACGCCTCGCACTCGTCCGCCTCCCCCTCGACGCGCGCCAGGCAGTGCGCGACCCGCGCCGAGACCGTCTGCGCCATCAGCGGGTGCAGGCCCAGCGGGGCGGTGACCAGGAACGGCACCCCGGGGTGCGCCGACGCAGCCTCGGCCGTGAGCGCCGGGATGTCCTGGTCCCAGTGCTTGCCCGGCAGCAGGAAGTAGGGGCTCACCACGACCAGGTCCGCGCCGCGCTCCACGCAGCGGCCGAAGGCGGTCGCGATGGAGGGTTCGGCGAGCTCCATGTGGGCCGGCTCGACGATGGAGTAGGGGACGACCTCGGCGATCATCTCGGCCATCCGCTCCAGCATCACGTTGGACTCGTGACGCCGGGAGCCGTGGTCGACGACGATCAGTCCGACGGTCCGCGTGTGATCGCTCATCGAGGTCCATGGTACGCCCGCCGGGCCGCGCGACGGGTGGGACCCGGCCCCGGGGCGGTCCGGACCTCGCGTGTACGATCCGGGGCCCCGGGCGACAAGGAGGACCGCCATCGAGCCGCTGAGCCCCTACCGGCTGGGGAGCCTCGCCGACCTGGTCGGGCTGATCCTGGACGGCTGGCAGGTGGAGCACCTGCACTACGCCGACGCGTGCGAGCTGGAGGGCGCGCGGGGCGGCCCCGCCGCCTTCGTGGTGCTGGCGCGAGGGGACGGCCGCGAGCACCTCTACATCGTCGAGGACGGGCGGTCGATGTCGCACCGCTCGCTGATCGCGCAGTTCCGCGAGCACCCCCACGTGTGGAAGCGCCGCAGCACCGGCATGCACGAGCTCGCCGCCACCGTGCCGGCGACGCCCCCCCGGGCGCCCGAGGAGTGGGGGACGGTGCCCGAGTCCTTCCCGCACACCCTCGACCTGTCCCCGGCGGCACTGCGCGGCGTGTGCGCGGTGAACCAGACCCAATCGGTCGACGACGTGACGATCACGATCACCTCGCTCGAGCGCTTCGAGCAGGGCGCGCGCCTGCACTACCTGTGCCACGCCCCGGTGGCACGGGCCCGCGAGGAGCTCGGCGCCCTCGACGTGATCGCGGTGGACGACGCGGGTCGTCTCTACCGCGTCGCCCCGGCGGGGCGCACCCAGCGGGGCAACCGCATCGTTGGCACGCTGGCGCTCGCCCCCGCCATCCCCGCGGCCACGCGCGCCCTCACCGTCACGATCGGCACGCTGGGCCACGACGGGTCCGGGGCGGCACTGCCGGGCCCCTGGGTGTTCCCGATCCCGCTCGAGTGATCGGGGGCGTGCTCCGCGACCCGGGCCTCGACCCGCGGGCCTGCCGGGACGCGGACGCCGCGCGCGACCGGCCCGAGGAGCCGTGCGCGTACCGCACGGACTTCCAGCGCGACCGGGACCGGATCCTCCACAGCAAGGCGTTCCGCCGCCTCAAGCACAAGACGCAGGTGTTCGTGGCCCCCGAGGGGGACCACTACCGCACACGGCTCACGCACACGCTCGAGGTCTCCGCCATCGGGCGCACGGTGGCGCGCGCGCTGCGCCTCAACGAGGACCTGGTCGAGGCGATCGCGATGGGGCACGACCTCGGCCACGCGCCCTTCGGGCACGCCGGCGAGCACGCCCTCGACGACCTGCTGCGCGCGCGGCTGGGCCGGCGCTTCCAGCACAACGAGCAGAGCGTGCGCGTGGTGGAGGTGCTGGAGCGCGACGGGCGCGGGCTCAACCTGACGCGGCAGGTGCGCGACGGGTTGCGCCACCACACCGGGGCCGGGCGGCCGGCCACCCTGGAGGGGCAGATCGTGCGGCTGGTGGACCGCATCGCCTACGTCAACCACGACATCGAGGACGCCGTGCGCGCGGGCGTGCTGCACCCGGACGCCCTGCCGCGGGCCGAGGTGGAGGTGCTGGGGCGCACCACCTCGCAGCGCCTGACGCGGCTTGTGGGCGACATGGTCGAGGCGTCCCGCGCCGGGGAGGCGATCGCGCAGTCGGACGAGGTGGGGCAGGCCTTCGCGTCGCTGCGGCGGTTCATGTTCCGCGAGGTCTACCTGGCGACGCCGGCGCGCGACGAGTCCGAGCGGGCGCGCGGCGTGGTCCAGGCGCTGTTCGACTGGTTCCTGGCGCACCCCGACGCCCTGCCACCCGCGCCGGCCGGGCGGGACGACGACGACGAGGTGCGCCGCGTCACCGACCACGTCGCGGGCATGACCGACCGGTACGCGCTGCGCGTGTTCCGGCAGACGTTCATGCCCCGCGAGGGCCCCCTCTAGGCGGCCGCCCGGTGCCCCTGATCGCCGAGGACAGCGTCCGGGAGATCCGCGACGCGGCCGACCTGGCCGAGCTCGTGCGCGGGCGGGTGACGTTGACCCGGCGCGGCAACCGCTGGGTGGGGCGCTGCCCGTTCCACGAGGAGCGCACGCCGTCGTTCGGGCTCATCCCCCCCGAGAACCGCTGGTACTACTGCCACGGCTGCGGCGCCAAGGGCGACGCCGTGGACTGGATGATGCAGAAGGAGGGCGCCGCGACCTTCGCGGAGGCCATCGAGGGCCTCGCCGAGCGGTTCGGCGTCACGGTGCGCTACGCGCAGACCTCGCCCGAGGAGGACGCCCGCCGGCGCGCCGACCAGCGGCGCATGGCGCTGCGCGAGCGCGCGGCCCAATTCTACGCCGAGTACCTGTGGCGGGCCGGCGAGGCCCGCACCGCCCGGGACTACCTCCTCGGCCGCGGCTTCGACGAGGCGCTGCTGCGGGCGTTCCGCGTGGGGTACGCCCCGGGCTCGGGCTCGGAGCTCACCCGCCGGGCCCTCGCGCAGGGGTACACGCGCGAGGAGCTGGCCGACGCGGGGCTGGGGCGGCAGGGCGGCCGGAACGGCGACTTCTTCGCCGCACGGATCACCTTCCCGATCACCGACCTGCGCGGCCGGGTGGTGGGCTTCGGCGCCCGCACGCTCGACCCGGCGCAGCGCGCCAAGTACGTGAACTCCCCCGAGGGCCGCGGCTTCCACAAGCGCCGCCTGCTGTTCGGGCTGGCCCAGGCGCGGCAGGCCGCCGCCACCGCGGGCCACATGCTGGTCGTGGAGGGCTACACCGACGTGCTCGCGCTGGCGAAGGCGGGGATCCCCAACGCCGTCGCCTGCATGGGCACCTCGCTGACGCTGGAGCAGATCCAGGAGCTGCGGCGGGCGGCGTCCCGCATCCGGCTCTGCTTCGATGCGGACGCGGCCGGCGAGGCGGCGGCCTGGCGGACCGCGGAGGCGGCCGGCGAGCACGTGACCGACCTCGACGTGGTGCCGCTGCCTCCGGGCCGGGACCCGGGCGACATGGCGGCGGACCCGCAGGCGCTTTCCGCGCTCTCGCGGATGGGGAGCGACTTCGTGCCTTTGGTAACGTTCCTCGTCCAGTCGCGGGCTCGGCGCGCAGGGTCGTCCTCGTCGGAGCGGCAGTCCGCGCTCGAGGACATCACCCGATTGCTGCGCCGGATCCCCGATTCGGTCGAGAAGGACGAGGGGGTTCGCTTGACTGCCGGGCTTCTGCGGGTGTCGCGCCCCATGGAGGAGCGACTGCGCGAGGCGTCCCGGCAGGGCGGGCCGCGCACGGGACCGGCGGCCACGGCGCCGATGCCGGTCCTCGACGCGGAGCGGCGCCGGGAGCGCCGCCTGCTGGCACTCGCGGCCGCGATGCCCGAGGCGGGGCCGCAGGTCCTCGCCGCGGTCCCCGACGAGGCCCTCGCCGAGCCGGAGCACCGGCGCGCGCGGGCCCTCCTGGCGCAGGGCAGCGCGCCGGAGGGGTGGCCGGACGACCTGCAGGACCTCGCGCTCGCGCTGCGGGCCGAGGAGGGCGTGGAGGGGGCGACGCGGGCCGAGCTCGACGAGGTGGCCTACCGCGTGCAGCTCCCGGCGCTCGAGCGCCGCGCGGCGCTCCTGCGCGAACAGGGGGACGAGGAGGGGCGGCTCCACGTCCTCGACCTGATCCGTCGGCTTCGTGCCGCTCTCCGGGGAGATGAGTAGGTGTCCCAGACCGTCACCGTCAGCGCCGCACAGCACGTCACCGCACACGAGGAGGTCCGCGCGCTCCTGCAGGAGGGGCGCGAGGTCGGCGCCGTCCCGCTCACCCGGGTGGCCGAGGCCGTCGACGCGGCCGACCTCACCGAGGAGCAGCAGGACCGCCTGCTGCAGGTGCTCGCCGAGCTCAACGTCGAGGTGCTCACCGAGTCCGACGCGCCCGCGGCGCCCCAGGCCGAGGCGCCCGTGGACCTCACCATCAAGCCGTCGTCGGGCGATCCCGTGCGGATGTACCTGCGCGAGATCGGCCGCGTGCCGCTGCTGACCGCGGCGCAGGAGGTGTCGCTGGCCAAGCGCATCGAGCGCAACGACCAGGGCGCCAAGGCCGCGCTCATCGAGGCCAACCTGCGCCTCGTCGTCTCCGTGGCGAAGCGGTACCTCGGGCGCGGCATGTCGCTGCTGGATCTCATCCAGGAGGGCAACCTCGGCCTGATGCGCGCGGTGGAGAAGTTCGACTACCGCAAGGGCTACAAGTTCTCCACGTACGCCACCTGGTGGATCCGCCAGGCCATCACCCGTGCGATCGCGGACCAGGCGCGCACCATCCGGGTGCCGGTGCACATGGTGGAGACCATCAACCGGCTGTCACGCGTGCAGCGTCAGCTGCTCCAGGACCTCGGCCGCGAGCCCACCACCGACGAGGTGGCGCGCGAGCTGGGGGTCACGGTGGAGCGGGTCCGCGAGATCCGCAGGGTCGCGCAGGAGCCCGTCTCGCTGGGCACCCCCGTCGGCGAGGACGAGGACTCGGAGCTCGGCGACCTCATCGAGGACGGCGGCGTCGCCGGCCCCGTGGAGGAGCTCGCCCGCACGCTCCGCCACGAGGAGCTGTGGGAGGTCCTCGGCCAGCTCAGCGAGCGCGAGCGCAAGGTGCTCGAGCTCCGGTTCGGGCTGCGCGGCGAGGAGCCCCGCACCCTGGAGGAGGTCGGTCAGCGGTTCGGGGTCACCCGGGAGCGCATCCGCCAGATCGAGGCCAAGACCCTGATC
>DATMJR010000166.1:0-11510 GCA_035553775.1 Miltoncostaeaceae bacterium
GTCCAGGAGCGCGTGCGCAACCACCCCGACCTCGCGCCCTTCGGCAGCCCCGAGGGGCTCCACACGTTGCGGGTGACGACCCTGGTGGGCGGCGGCGGCGGCGTGCAGGTGCTGCACGCGAACCTGCGGGTCTCGGTGAGCGGGTGGATCGACAACTACCGGGGCGGCCGCTCGGGCAACCTCGACGTCCGCCTCGACCCGGCCGACGGCCGCATCGCGGCCGTCCTGCGGGCGCGCGGGGACGGCTGCGGCCAGGAGGAGATCGCGGCGGACCCGGTGAGCGGGCGCACCCTGGTGGGCGTCCGCGTCCCGTTGTGGCCGGAGGTCATCGCGCTGGCGAGGCGCGCCGCGTGCGCCTTCCTGCCGATGCGGTCGATCGGCTGGGACGTCGCCGTCACGCCCGCGGGCCCCGTGATCATCGAGGCCAACATGTGGTGGGACCCGCCGCCCAGCAGCCCGCTGCGGCCCCGCCTCGCGGCCCTGCGGGAGCGGTAGCCCGTGGCGGCGCCCCTCCGCCTCCTCCGCCCCGCGGTGCGGGCCCTGCGCTACGCGCAGAGCGCCGGCGGCGTCGCCGCCACCGCCGCGCGCGTCTACGGGGTCCCGCGGCGCGCCGCCCTGCGACGGGCGCGCCACCTGCGCGCGAGCTACGGCTTCGCGATCGACGAGGCCCTGCAGTTCGGGCTGCTCGACCCCGCGTCGCCCGCGGTGCCGCCGTACCTCTCCAAGCGCGAGACGCTCGATCTGCAGCGGCGCCTCAACCCGCCCGCCCTGGAGCCGCTCACGGAGAACAAGGCGGTCTTCGCGGAGGCCTGCGCGGTGCGCGGCGTCCCGGTCGCGGCGACGCTCGCGCTGCTGTCGCGGACCGGGCCGGCCGGTGCCATCCCCCGCGAGACCGCCCTGCACGAGTGGACGCAGGCGCTGGCCGCGTGTCGTGGGGACGTGGTCGTCAAGCCGGTGCAGGGCTGGCACGGGCGGGGGGTGCGCCTGCTGAGCGCCGGCGGCGGGGTCCTGCGGCGCGAGGGCGGAGGCGCCGTGGCGCCGCCGGAGCTGGCCCGGGAGCTGTGGGAGGACGCCGAGCATCCGGCGTGGATCGTCCAGCCCCGGCTGCGCAACCATCCCGCCCTGGCGGCCCTGGGCCGCCCGGGGGCGCTCCACACCGGCCGCGTGGTGACGCTCGTGGGGGACTCCGGGGAGGTCTCGGTGCTCTACGGGCTCCTGCGGCTGGCGGTGGGCGACGCCGTCGACAACTTCCGCGGCGGCGCGACGGGCAATCTGCTGACCTCGGTGGGGGCGAACGGGCGGCTGGAGGGCGCCTGGGGGGCCCGACCCGACCGGTGCGGCCTGACGCCGGTGGACGTGGATCCCGTCTCAGGCACGCGCCTGCCCGGGTGGGCGGTCCCCGGCTGGGACGCGGCGCTGGCCGTCTGCCGCGCCGCCGCGACGGCGTTCCTGCCCCTGCGGACGATCGGCTGGGACGTGGCGATCACCCCCGACGGGCCCGCGATGGTCGAGGCGAACCTGTGGTGGGACCCGACCCCGACGCACGCCGTGCGCGGGCGGCTGGGGCCCCTGCTCGCCGCCGCCGCGGCGGCGCCGCCGGCGCTCAGGCGGTGAGGCGCTCCACGACGTGGTCGATGCAGGCCGTGAGCGCCTGCACGTCGGCGGGCTCGATCGCCGGGAACATCCCGACCCGCAGCTGGTTGCGGCCGAGCTTGCGGTAGGCGTCGGTGTCCACCACGCCGTTGGCGCGCAGCACCGCGGACACCGTGCCCGCGTCGACGCCCTCCAGGTCCACCGTGCCGACCACGGACGAGCGCCGGGCGGGGTCCGCCACGAACGGCGTGGCGTACGACGACGCCTCCGCCCACCCGTAGAGGTGGCCGGCGGACGCGTCGGAGCGGGAGGCCGCCCATTCCAGGCCGCCGTTGTCCAGCATCCAGCGCACCTGGCGCTCCATCAGGAACAGCGTCGCCAGGGCCGGCGTGTTGTAGGTCTGGTCCTTGAGGCTGTTGTCGCGCGCGATCGCCAGGTCGAGCGAGGCGGGCACCCACCGGCCCGTCGCGACGATCTCGTCGAGGCGCTCGAGCGCCGCGGGCGACAGGGCCGCCACCCACAGCCCCCCGTCGGAGGCGAAGCCCTTCTGCGGGGAGAAGTAGTAGGCGTCCACCTGGGAGGGCTCCCAGCGCAGGCCGCCCGCGCCGGAGGTGGCGTCGACCAGCACGACGCCCTCGGCGGCGGGGCGCTGCAGCCGCATCGCCACGCCCGTGGAGGTCTCGTTGTGGGTGAGACAGTAGGCGTCGACGTCGGGGTCGGCCACGGGATCCGGGTACGTGCCGGGCTCGGACGCGATCACCTGCGGCGCGTCCAGGTGCGGCGCGGCGGCCGCCGCCTGGGCGAACTTGGACGAGAACTCGCCGAACGACAGGTGCTGGCTGCGGCGGCGGATGAGGTGGAAGGTGGCGATGTCCCAGAAGGCCGTGGCCCCGCCGTTGCCGAGCAGCACCTCCCAGCCGTCGGGCAGGGCGAACAGCTCCCGCAGACCGGCGCGCAGGGCGCCCACCACCGAGCGGACCCCCTTCTGCCGGTGCGAGGTGCCCAGGTAGGCGCCGCCGGTCGCCGCCAGCGCCGCCACCGCCTCCGGCCGCACCTTGGAGGGGCCGCAGCCGAAGCGGCCGTCGCCGGGCAGCAGGTCGCGCGGGATCTCGATCGCCGGGACGGTGCTGGTGCTCACGGTGCCTCCTCGCCCTACTCGGGCAGCGTCACGAACCAGGTGTCGGCGAAGCCCTCGATCGCCCGGATGCGCTCCTGTGCCTCCTCGGGCACGCGCGAGTCGAGGGTGAGGGCCATCACGGCCTCGCCCGCGCCGCGGGAGACGGCCATCGACGCCACGTTCACGGACGCCTCGCCGAGGATCGTGCCGACCCGGCCGATCATGCCCGGCACGTCCGAGTACCGGAAGATGGCGAGGTTGGCGGCCACGTCGACCTCCAGGTCCTTCCCGAACAGCGACACGATGCGCGGCCGCGAGGTGACGCCCACGGTCGTGCCGGCGAGCGCGACGCCGCCCGCCTCGAGCGACAGCACGTTGCGGTACTCGGGCGATCGGGGGGACGACGTCTCCACCCACTCGATGCCCCGCTCCTCGGCCAGCGACTGGGCGTTGACCAGGTTGACCGGCTGCTCCACGTGCCCCTCGAGCGCACCGGCGACGATCGCGGCGGTCAGCAGCCGCGTGTCGAGGTTCGCGATCTCGCCGGCGTAGCCGATCGACAGGGGCGACGCGCTGCCGCCCGCGAGCGCGGTGAGCAGCTGCCCCATGCGGCGGGCGAGCGGCAGGTACGGCCCCATCAGCTCCAGCGCCTCGGGCCCGACCGCCGGGATGTTGACCGCGGACGTGACCACGCCGCCGGTGAGGGCGGCGGTGACCTGCTCGGCCACCACGACGCCCGCCCGGTCCTGCGCCTCGGCGGTCGAGGCGCCCAGGTGCGGGGTCACCACCACGCCCGGGAGCCCGAACAGGGGGCTGTCGGTGCAGGGCTCGGTCGGGAAGACGTCGATGCCCGCCCCGCCGAGGTGGCCGCGGGTGAGCGCCTCCACCAGCGCGTCCTGGTCGACCAGGTCGCCGCGCCCCACGTTGAGCAGCCGGGCCCCGGGCTTCATCGCCGCGAGCGCGGCGGCGTCGATGAAGCCGCGCGTCTCGGTGGTGGACGCCAGGTGGAGCGTGATCCAGTCGCTCTGGGAGTACAGGTCCTCGGGGGTCTCGGCGCGCTCGACGCCGAGCTCCTTGTAGCGCGCCGGGGTCACGAACGGGTCGTACGCCACCACGTTCATCCCGAGCCCCCGGGCCCGCTCGGCCACCAGCTGCCCGATGCGCCCGAAGCCGAGCACGCCGAGGGTCTTGCCCTCGATCTCGACGCCGCCGTACTTCGAACGCTCCCAGCGCCCCTCCACGAGGGCGGCGTGGGCCTGGGCGACGTTGCGCGCTTGGGCGAGCAGCAGCGCGACGGTGTGCTCGGCGGCCGACAGCGCGTTGGAGCCGGCCGCGTTGCACACGATGATGCCCCGGCGGGTGGCGGCGGGGACGTCGACGTTGTCGACCCCGGTGCCCGCCCGGCCGATCACCTTCAGGCGGGTGCCGGCCGCGATCAGCTCGGCGTTCACCTTGGTGGCGCTGCGCACCACGATCGCGTCGTAGCCGTCCACCCGGGCGAGCAGGTCGTCCCGCGACCAGCCCACGCCGGACTCCACCGCGAAGCGCTCCCCGAGCAGCGCGACCCCGGCGTCGGCCAGGGGCTCGCAGACCAGGACCCGCAGGCCGTCGGCCCCCATCAGCGGGCCGAGAACCCGGTGTCGATCCAGCTCATCATGCCGCGGAGGGTGCGCCCCACCTCCTCGATGGGGTGCTCGGCCTCCCGGCGGGCCACCGCGTTGAAGACCGGGCGGCCGGAGCGGTTCTCCAGCAGCCACTCGCGGGCGAACTCGCCGTTCTGGATCTCGCGCAGGATCCGCCGCATCTCGGCGCGCGTCTCCTCGGTGACGATGCGCTTGCCGCGGGTGAGGTCCCCGTACTCGGCGGTGTTCGAGATCGAATAGCGCATCCCGCTGATGCCCTTCTCGTACATGAGGTCGACGATGAGCTTGACCTCGTGCAGGCACTCGAAGTACGCCAGCTCCGGCTGGTAGCCGGCCTCGACCAGGGTGTCGAAGCCCGCCCGCACCAGCTCGGTGAGGCCGCCGCAGAGCACGACCTGCTCGCCGAACAGGTCGGTCTCGGTCTCCTCGGCGAAGGTCGTCTGGATGACGCCGGCGCGCGTGCAGCCGATGCCCTTGGCGTAGGCGAGGACGGTCTGCATGGCGTTGCCCGTGGCGTCCTGGTGCACCGCGACCAGGCCCGGGGTGCCGGCCCCCTCGGCGTAGGTGCGCCGCACCAGATGGCCGGGGCCCTTCGGCGCGGCCATCACGACGTCGACGCCCTCGGGCGCGACCACCTGCCCGAAGTGGATCGCGAAGCCGTGCGCGAACAGCAGCGTGTTGCCGGGCCGCAGGCCGGGCGCGATGTGCTCGGTGTAGATGTCGCCCATGTTCTCGTCGGGCACGAGCATCATCACCAGGTCGGCGCGCGCCGCGGCCTCCGCGGGCGACAGCACGGTGAGGCCCGCCTCGGTCGCCTGGCCGGCCGACGCGCTGCCCTCCCGCAGGCCCACCACGACGTCGACGCCCGAGTCGCGCAGGTTCAGCGCGTGGGCGTGCCCCTGGCTGCCGAAGCCGATGATGGCCACGGTCCTGCCGCGCAGCAGGTCGAGGTCGGCGTCGTCGTCGTAGAACATGCGGTCTCCCGGGTAGAGGCGGGGCACGGGGCCCCGGGGGCGCCGGCGTGCCGCCGCGCCCGCAGGGTCAGGTGGTGCTCTCGCCCCGCCCGAGCGCGACCACGCCGGTCTTGACCAGCTCGATCAGCCCGTAGGGGCGCAGCAGCTCCTCGAACCGCACCAGCTCCTCGCTGGTGCCGGTGATCTGGATGGTGAGGTGCGCCGGCGTCACGTCCACGATGGTCGCGGCGAAGATCTCGACCAGCTCGATGATCTCGCCCCGACGGCCGGGCTCGGTGCGCACCTTCATCAGCGCGAGCTCGCGGGACACGGCGTTGCCGGGGTCGAGGTCCCGGATCTTGATCACGTTGATGAGCTTGTCGAGCTGCTTGGTGATCTGCTCGACGGGGAAGCGGGACGCGTCCACGGAGATCGTCATCCGGGACCGCGCCGGGTCCTCGGTGGGACTCACCGTGAGCGAGTCGATGTTGAAGCCGCGGCGCGTGAACATGCCCGAGACGCGCGAGAGCACGCCGGGCCGGTTCTCGACCAGGACGGAGAGGGTGTGGTTCACGGCCGGGGAGCATATACGCCTCCGGCCGGGCGGCCCGGCGTCCCGGCCCGGCCTCAGGCGTCCGGGTCGTGGTCCCCCGGCCGGTGGAGACCGAACCGGATGGCCGGATCGCCCGGGGTCCAGCCGGGGCCGGACTGGCTCCGGTCGCCGATCTCGCGGGTGCGCGCCACGAGCGCCCGGCCCAGCGCGAGCGCCCCGGGCTCCCATCGGGCGAGCGCCCGCGGCACGTCCATGTCCTCGGCGTCCAGGGCCTCGGCGAGCGTGCGCGCGTTGTGGGCGGCCTTGGCCGTGCCCGCGGCGGCGTGGGGGCGGGCCGCGAAGGCGGCGTCGCCGATGAGGCATGCCCGTCCGTGCACGAGGCGGGGCGTCTCGACATCCACGATCGCCTGCACGAAGGGCTCCGGCGTGCGCACCACCATCTCGGCGAGGGGCGGCGGCAGGTCGCGCTCCGCCGCCCGCCGCAGCTCGTCGACGAAGGCCTCCTGCACCGCGCCCGGGTGCAGCGAGATGGGCCGGTGCAGGCCGGTGCGGTCCGTCATCAGCTCGTCGAGGCCGGGGCCCTCGGCGACGTTGCGGTACCAGACGTAGTTCATGAGGCGCCGCCCCACGTCCACCGAGCCGTCGAGGTTGGGGATGGGGTACGCCACGATGTGGCCACCCTCGTGGCGGGCGTAGGTGAGCGCGCCGTAGAGCGCCCCGAAGGTGCCCGCCGACAGCGCGCCCTCCTCCACCGTGCCGCGCCACCCCACGTAGCCGGCGTACCGGGGGGCGGCCGCCGGCTCCAGCCGGCGCCGGGCGGTCGACAGCACCCCGTCGGCGAGCACCGCCAGATCGGCGCGCACGCGCGCGCCCGTCGCGAAGCGGAGCGTCACGTCCGTGCCGCCGGTCGCAAGCCCCACGAACGGGGCGCCCTGGTGGTACCGCTCCCGGCCGAACAGGTCGAGCAGCCCCCGGTAGAGCGTGCTCCACGCCGTGAACCGGTGGCCGCGCGGCTCCTCGTGCACGACGCCGCCGTCGGCGCCCAGCCAGCGCACGACCGGCGCCGCGGCGCTGATGTCCTCGAGGGCGACGCCGTGCCCGACCAGGTACCGGACGGTCTCGGGGTGCACCACGATGCCCGCGCCGAAGCCGGACAGCTCCACGGCGCTGCGCTCGTAGACGTCGACCTCGCATCCGAGGTCGCGCAGCAGCAGCGCCGCCGTGAGGCCGCCCAGCGACCCCCCGACGACCGCGACCCGCAGGGTCACGCCGGCCTAGGGCTGCCCGAAGGTGACGATCTGCGTCGGGCGTGCCAGGAACAGCGCGCGCTCCTCGCCCTCCACGCGCAGCGGATAGGGGCGCTGGCCCAGGTACAGCTCGGCGAGGTCGTCGATGGAGTCGGTGGCGACCTGCCCGCGCTCCGGGTCGGACTCCTCGATGAGCTCGTCGATCCGGGCGTAGATGGTGACCCAGTGGTACGGGTTCTGGTTGTTCATGATCTGCACCGTCACCTGCGGGTTGGCCTGCATGTGGCGGTACTTGGCGCGCCCGCGGACGGTGTTGATCTCGACGCGCTCGCCGTCGGCGTGGGCGCGGAACCACATGGGCGTCAGCTGGATACGGCCCTTCGCGTCGTGGGTGGCGAGCACGGCGGTGTAGGGGCCGTCGATGAGCTGCCGATACTCGGGTGCCAGGTCGGCGAGGGTGGTGGCGGGACGCCGGTCCGCGATGCGGAAGGCGTTCTGCTCGCCGGCACCGGCGATGGGGGCGATCTCGAAGCTCATGGGGATGCCTTTCGCGGTCGGGGGGTGGGCACCATCCGACCTATACCCCGGCGACCCTCTCCCGCACCAGCTGACCGATCCGCCCCGGGTCCGCCCGGCCGCCGGTGGCCTTCATGGCCTGGCCCACGAAGTAGCCGACCACCTTGTCCCTGCCGTCGCGCAGCTGCTGCGCCTGCGCCGGGTTGTCCTGCAGCAGGCGGTCGACGAGCGCCTCCAGCTCGCCCTCGTCGCTGATCGCGCCGAGCCCGCGCGCGGCCACCACCGTACGCGGCGCCTCCCCGGTCGCGACGACCTCCGCCAGCACCGTCTTGGCGTTCGGCATCGACACCTCGCGGGCCTCGACCATGGCGATCACCTCGGCGAGCCCCGGGGGGGTGACCCGGCTCTGCCACGGCTCCTCGCCGCGCTCGCGAAGGAGCGCGCGCAGCTCGCCGCGGACCCAGTTGGCCGCGCTCTTGGGCGGCGCCAGGGCGGCGACCGCCTCGAAGTAGGCCGCCAGCTCCGCGGTCTCGGACAGGACCTCGGCGTCCTCGTAGGTGAGGCCCCAGTCGCGCGTCCAGCGCAGGCGCCGGTCGACGGGCAGCTCCGGCAGCTCGGCGCGCAGGCGCTCCACCCAGGCGCGGTCGGGCACCACGGGCACCAGGTCGGGCTCCGGGAAGTAGCGGTAGTCGTGCGCCTCCTCCTTGGAGCGCAGCGGGTGGATCTCCCCCGTCGCCGGCTCGTAGTGGAGCGTCTCCTGCACGACGCGGCCGCCACCGCGGAGCACCGCCTCCTGGCGCGCGATCTCGGCGGTGATGCCGCGCTCCAGGAACGTGAAGCTGTTCATGTTCTTGAGCTCGGTCTTGGTTCCGAGCCCCGTGCTGCCCCGCGGCCGGATGCTGATGTTGGCGTCCGCGCGCAGCGACCCCTGCTCCATGTTGCCGTCGGTGACGCCGAGCTGGACGAGGGTCTGGCGCAGCTGCTTGAGGAACTGCGCGGCCTGTGCGGCGCTGCGCAGCTCCGGCTCGGTGACGATCTCCAGCAGCGGCGTACCGCCCCGGTTGAAGTCGACCGCCGACTGCTGCGCACCGGCGCGCCGGCCGTCGCCGCCCAGGTGCAGCAGCTTGGCGGCGTCCTCCTCGAGGTGGGCGCGCGTGATGCCGATCGCGTGCTCGCCGTCATCGGTGACGTACCGGAAGCGCCCGCCGCGGCAGATCGGCTCGTCGTACTGGCTGATCTGGTACGCCTTCGGGAGATCCGGATAGAAGTAGTTCTTGCGGTGGAACACCGAGCTGGAGGCGATCTCGCACTCCAGCGCGTGACCGGCGACGATCGCCAGGCGGATCGCCTCGGCGTTCATCACCGGCAGGGCCCCCGGATGGGCCAGGCACACCGGGCAGGTGTGCGTGTTCGGCGGGTCGCCGAACGACAGCGCGCAGCCGCAGAACATCTTGGTGCGCGTGCGCAGCTGGGCGTGGATCTCGATCCCGATGACCGCCTCGTAAACCACGCCGCCCCCGTCGTGCGCCATCGTCACCCCAGCCCCGGGGGCCGCGTGTCGAACTGCAGCGCCCGCTCCAGCGCGTGCGCGGCGCCCAGCAGGGCGTTCTCCGAGAACGCCGGGCCGGCCAGCTGCAGCCCCACCGGCAGGCCCTCCGAGAGCCCGCACGGGATCGACACCGAGGGCAGGCCCGCCAGGCTGACCGGGATCGTGCACACGTCCGACAGGTACATCGCCAGGGGGTCGTCGGTGCGCTCCCCCAGCCGGAAGGCGACGGTGGGCGACGTGGGCGAGACGATCAGGTCGACCTCCTCGAAGGCGCTCTGGAAGTCGCGCACGATCAGCGTCCGCACCCGCTGCGCCTGACCGTAGTAGGCGTCGTAGTAGCCGCTGGCCAGGGCGAACGTGCCGAGCATGATCCGCCGCTTGACCTCGGGGCCGAAGCCCTCCGCCCGCGTGCGCTCGTAGTGCTCGAGCAGGTCGTCCGCCTCGGCGGTGCGGTGGCCGTACCGGATGCCGTCGAACCGGGCCAGGTTCGCCGAGCACTCCGCGGGGGCGATCAGGTAATAGGTGGCCAGTCCGAAGCGGGAGTTGGGCAGGTGGACCGGCCGCACCTCCGCGCCGAGCTCCTCGGCCCGCACGAGCGCCGCGCGCACCGCGTCCCGCACCCCGGGCTCCACCCCCTCCCCCATGAGCTCCTCGACCACCCCGAGGCGCACGCCGTCGAGCCGCTCGGCGTCCGGCAGCGCGATCGGCTCGGGCCAGTCGAGCGAGGTGCTGTCGCACGGGTCCCGCCCCACCATCGCGCCGAGCAGCAGCGCGGCGTCGCCCACCGTCCGCGCGAACGGGCCCACCTGGTCGAGCGACGACGCGAACGCGATCAGCCCGTACCGGGACACGGCGCCGTAGGTGGGCTTGACGCCGACGATGCCGCACAGGGCCGCCGGCTGACGGATGGAGCCGCCGGTGTCGCTGCCGAGCGACCAGGGGACCTGCCGCGCCGCCACGCACGCCGCCGAGCCGCCGCTGGACCCGCCCGGCACGCGCTGGTCGTCCCAGGGGTTGAGGGTCGGCCCGTAGGCCGAGTTCTCGGTGGAGGAGCCCATCGCGAACTCGTCCATGTTGGTCTTGCCGATCACGATCGCGCCCGCGCTCTCCAGGCGCGCGACGCAGGTCGCCGTGTAGACCGGCGAGAAGTCCTCGAGGATGCGGGAGCCGGCCGTGGTGGTCAGGTCGCGGGTGGAGAGGGCGTCCTTGATCGCGACGGGCACGCCCGCGAGCGGCGGCGGCTCGGGCATGGCGTCGATCTCGCGTGCCCGCGCCAGGGCGCGCTCCGCGTCGAGCGCGAGGAAGCTGTGCCAGCGGTCCGCCTCGCACCGCTCCAGATGGGCCCGCACCATGTCCTCCGCGCTCGCCTCGCGACGGCGGACGGTGGCGATGGCGTCGCGGGCGCTGAGGTCGGTGAGCGCCGTCACGCGCCCATGCGGCCGACGGCGAATCCGTCGGCGATCACCGCGGGGGCCTCGCGGAGGGCGGTCTCCGGCGCGAGGCTCGTGTGGGGGACGTCCTCGCGGAGGACGTTCTGGACCCGGATGACGTGGGTCGTGGGCGGCACGTCGGACAGGTCGAGCTCCTGCACCTGGTCGACGTGGTCGAGGATGCCGGACAGCTCGCGGCGCATCGTCTCGACCTCGTCGGGACCGAGTGCGAGCCGCGCCAGCCGGGCCACGTGGCGTACGACGTCGGCGTCGATCACCGGCCCAATGTACCGGAGCGCGGCGCCGCCGCGGGTGTCCGGCGCCTCAGCCGCGGGGCGGCGCCGTGCCCACCAGCACCGCGACGGCCACCAGCAGCGCGGCCGCCAGCGCGAGCTCGGCGCGCACGCTGCGCCCGAGGGCCCCGGCCGCCCCGCGGTCGCCCGGGTCGAGGCCGAGGGCGGCCCGCTCGAGCCGGGGGTGCAGCACCAGGCGGTTGTAGCCGCCGACGCCGAGCATGAGGGCGAAGACGGCGAGCTTCGCCAGCAGCGCGACGCCGTAGGCGGTCCCCGTCAGGTCGGACGGCGACCCCACCTCCGCGAGCGCCCGGTACACGCCCGTCACCGCCAGCAGGGCGACCGCGATCACCGCCAGGGTGGAGAACCGCACGACCGCCCCCGCCGTCAGGCGCACCCGGTCCTCGTCGCCGAGGGCGCGCCCCGCGCGCTCCAGCAGCACCACCAGGCCGACCAGCCCCCCGATCCACGCCGCCGTGGCTCCGTTGTGCAGCGCGTCGAGGGCGATGTTGAGCGTGACGTCGTTGCCCGTGGCGGCGTGCCCCGAGGCCGACACCGCCACCAGCCCCAGGGCCGCCGGGCCGCCGAGGGCGAGGGCGGGCCCGGCGGTGAGCGC
>DATMJR010000167.1:0-3748 GCA_035553775.1 Miltoncostaeaceae bacterium
GTCGTGGTGCGGCGGCGGCCGGGGAGTGTAGCGGTGCATCCGCCCAGGGGGCGGGGCGGCCCGGCGGCCGCTCAGGTGATCTTCTTGACCTGGTCGAACGACAGGTCGGCGGGCGTCTCGCGGCCGAAGATCTCGACCAGCACCTTGAGGCGCCCCTGCTCGGCGTTGATCTCGGCGATCTCGCCGCTGAAGTCGGACAGCGGGCCGGAGATGACCTTGACCGTCTCGCCGATGGAGAACTCGGCACGCACCTTGGGTCGCGCGCCCTCGGTCTGCGTGCGCAGCAGGCGGTCGACCTCGGGCTGGCTGAGCGGCGTGGGCTCGTCGGACGCGCCCACGAACGAGGTGACCCCGGGGGTGTTCTTGACCAGCCAGACGACGTCGGCGGTCATGTCGGCCTGGACCAGCACGTAGCCGGGGAGGACCCGCTTCTCCGTCTGGACCTTCTGCCCGTCCTTCGTCTCCACCACCTGCTCGGTGGGGATGACGATCTTGCGGACGTGGTCCTCCTGCCCGAGCGAGCGAAGGCGGTGCTCGAGGTTGGCCTTCACCTTCTTCTCGTGGCCCGAGTAGGTGTTGATGACGTACCAGCGGAACAACGTGCGGTGCCTCCCGGCGCCTAGAAGATGGACTCGACGACGCGGCTGACGACCGCGTCGACGGCCGCGAGGTACGCGGTCACGATCGCGACCACCAGCAGCACCACCGCGGTGGACTGCAGCAGCTGGGGCCGCGTGGGCCACTGGACCCGCCGGAGCTCGACGATGACCTCGTTGAGGAAGCGGGACCCCCGGCGGTTCTGCTGCACCGCCTTCGTGACGGAGCCCTGCTTCTCGCGCGCGGGCTGGCCCCTGCGGGCCGGCGCGGACCGGCGGGGGGCGGAGTCGCCTCCACCACCACGGCGCCGCGCGGGCGTGGATGACCTGCCGTCACCCTCGCCCCTCCCCTTTGCGGGTCGGTTCGAAGACATCAGTTCCCGATCGTGACAGGGCTCGCGACAGGGCCGGAGGGACTCGAACCCCCAACCCCCGGTTTTGGAGACCGGTGCTCTACCAGTTGAGCTACGACCCTACGTGTGCGCCGGCCGGAGCCGGCGATCCCTCAGCGCGTCTCCCGATGCGCCGTGTGCCGTCCGCACCAGCGGCAGAACTTCTTGAGCTCGATCCGGTCCGGAGTGTTCCGGCGGCTCTTGTTCGTCTGGTAGTTGCGGCGCTTGCACTCCTGGCAGGCCATCGTGATCGCCAGGCGTTGTCCGGGAGGCACAGCTGACCCTTTCGTTCGCGGACGACGAGCCGGGCGAGGGTATCACGGACGACCGGCGCCTCGCGGACGACCACGGGCGGACCACCGCCGCACCCCGGCCGGGAGCGCCGCGTACGCCGCGTCCGTGGGCCTCTCCGTCGCCACCGCGGCCGACGCCCGGCCTGCCGCTGGGCGGGACTCGCCCCCCGTCGCTCGGGACCTCGGACCGTCCCTCCGCCCGCCCGGCATGCCGCCCCCGGTCGGTGGTCGCGTCGGGTACCCTGGGTCGTGGGACCTCTCGGCAGGCGTCTCCTGCGTACCGAATACGTCGGACCGGCGGGGCTCCGCCGGTCCGACACTTCGCCGCGGGGCCTACCGCAGCCGGGGGTCGACGAAGACGTCGTCGACCTGCACGGTGGCCGTGACGCTCCGGATGCGCAGGTGCACCTCCGCGGTCGGCGAGGACGGGTCCACCCCGAACAGGCTCGTGTCGAGGGAGACCACCTTCGTGGGGTGCCACGACGTGCCCGGTGAGAGCTTGGCCATCTCCCGCACCTCCTTCTTGCCCGCGTCGGAGACGATCAGCTCCACGCGCAGGCTGTCCTTGGCCGTGCCCGAGGCGACCCGCGAGAAGAAGCGCATCGTCCGGTGGGCGTCGGTCACGCAGATCGGCGGGGTGGTGATGGAGCCGCCGGGCGCGATCCGGAAGGAGGTGTCCGCGCTCACCCCGCCCCGGTGCGGCGAGCCGCCGGCGACCGGCTCGGCACCGGCGAGGGTCCACCCCACCGCCCCGGTCTCGGCGTCGCCTCCGTCGGCGAGGGTGTAGTAGGCGGAGTCCTTCCAGGGCAGGAAGTGCTGCGCGAAGGACTGCCCGCACGCGCTCGCGTCCGCCGAGGCCGCCGGGGCGATGGGGACGTCGACCGCGGCGCCGACTGCGGCGACGGCGGCGAGGGCCGCGGTCGCGAGCAGTACACGGGGGCGAGGGGCGGCGGGGCTGCGCATGGAGGTCCTTTCCGTGGTCGACGTTCTCCGCCACCGTCATCGGACCGGGGTCGCCGCCTCCCCACGCCGCCTAGAGGGATCTCACGGGTCCCGCGTCACGCGCGCCGTCGTCGGTGGGCAGATGGTGGCTCCCTCTCGACGTCCCATCGCCCATCGGTACCCGAAGCCGACCCCACCGGGATCCGGTCCGGAGGCGCGTGGACGGACGGTTTCGACGTCGCGAGCCACGGAGGGCGAGGTCGGCGCGGTGGCAGGCCGGGCCTCAGCCGCGGTGGTGACGGAGAAGCGCACATACGCGCCGTACGCAGCGCCCCGGCCGGGGAGCGGCTGTGATCCGCCCCGCCTACCTCGGGCGCCGTGTCGCCGCGGCCTCCGACAGCGCCGCCGCGCGCAGCAGGGCGGCCGACGCCCGCTGCAGGTCCAGGCCGGTGGGGGTCTCCTCGGGCGTCACCCCGAGGGCCTCGGCGAGCCGCCGGTACTCCTCCACCAAGCGGGTGCGGGCGCGGGCGTTCGGGGATCCCGCGGAGCGCACGCGCTGGCAGTGGCGCTGCACGTCCTCCATGGTCGGCGGCCCGGACGGCGGGGGCGTCCGCGGGCTCACGCCGCCTCCCCCGCGGAGGGGTCGAGCGGCACGAGCATCGCGTCGCGGGCGCTGGCGGCGACCGAGAGCAGGTACCGGCGGCCACGCGGGCCGAGCTCGAACTCCTCCTGCACCTCGAACACCTCGCACATGTCCGTGCTCGCGTGCCCACGGATGCGCAGCGGCGCCTCCGTGTGGGCGTCCAGCACGTCCAGCACCCGGGCGAGGCAGCCGCGGGCGCGGAGGGTCATGGGGTCGGCGGGCTCCTCGTGATCCATCCCCCCCTTCATCGGTCCCCCCGGGCGCGGGCTTGAGCCGGCCGGGGGGCTCCCGCGGGCGCCGTGTGGTCTACTGGTCGGCGTGAGCGACGAGCTCGACCTGGGCGACGCGGCCGCCTACATCCTGGCCGAGGCGCGGGGCGTGGACGAGGACCAGGTGTGGGGCGTGCTGATGGAGCTGGGCGACCCGCCCGCCCCCGGCACCGAGGACCTCGCCCGCACGCTGCTCGCCTCGACGCGGCCCGACATCCCCGGCCGCACCGTGACCCGCATCCTCCGCGAGTGGCGCGCCTACGCGTCCCTGGCCTCGGAGCCCGACTGGGAGGACGACTGACCGGCGCGGCGCGCGGAGCGGCCGCCGTGTGGGGCGGGGCGCTCGCGCTGGCCGTGTGGGAGCGGCGTCGGGCGCCGCGGGTGACGGACGCTCCTCCGGCCGGGGCCCCGGCGCGCGCGGGCGGGGTCAGCGTGGTCGTGCCCGCACGGGACGAGGAGCGCGGCATCGGGGCCGCAGTCGCGTCGCTGCTCGCCCAGGAGCCCCCGGTCGCGGAGGTGCTGGTCGTCGACGACGGCAGCACCGACGGCACCGCGGAGGCCGCGCGGCGCGCCGGCGGTGGGGACCTGCGCCTCCAGGTGGTGCCCGCGGGGC
>DATMJR010000168.1:0-4118 GCA_035553775.1 Miltoncostaeaceae bacterium
AGATGATCCGGGCGGCGGTCACGCGGCGCCCGCCCCCACCCCCGGAGCCCGCGATGGTGGCCCAGCACGACGACATCCCGGCCTTCGAGATCGTCCGCGAGGACGCGGACGACGTGGTGCGCGTGCGGGTCCGCGGCGAGGTGGACATCGCCAACGCGTTCGAGATGACGCGGGCCGTCGTCGCCGCGGGGATGGAGCCGCCCGGCCGGCGCGTCGCGCTCGACCTGTCCGAGGTCGTCTACCTCGACTCCACCGGGGTGCGGGCCCTGATCGACGCCCGCTCGGCGCTGGACCGGGAACTGGTGCTGGTGCGCCCGTCGGCCCCGGTGCGCCGGGTGCTCGAGCTGACGCGCCTCGTCGAGACGTTCACCGTCCTGGACGACGAGGACCGGTGACCCCGATGGCGCGCGCCACCACCGGCGATCCGTGCGGCCGGGGGCCCGCGTCGGGGGCGGGCGCCGCGTGACCGCCGCCCGGATCATCTCCACCGCCGACCCGGCGCTGGCGCGCGAGGCCCCCGCACCGGTCGACGTCGTGCTGCGCACCGACCTGGCCGCTCCGGCCCGGGCACGGCGGCTGGTGCGTGAGGTGGACGACTGCTGCCTTCCGCCGTCCCGCATGAACGACGTGCTGGTGGCCGTCAGCGAGGCGGTGACCAACGCCGTGCTGCACGCCTACCCCGAGGCGGCGGAGGGGCCGGTGCGGATCAAGGCGTGGTCGCAGGACAACGCCCTGGCCGTGCTCGTGCTCGACGAGGGACGCGGCTTCGACCCGGACGAGGTCGTGCGGGGCGCGCGCACCGGCCTCGGGCTGGGCCTCGACCTGATGCGCCGCCTTGCGAGCGAGACGAGCATCGTCGCGCACCCCGGGGCGGGCGCCGCCGTCCTGCTGATCTTCCGCCCCTAACCACCGGCCACCGGCGGCGAGGGCCCGCCCCGGCGCCGGGGCAGGGGCACCACCATCGGCGTGCCGTAGACGGGGTCGGGGACGATCCGGGCCTCCACGCCGAAGGCCCCCTCCACGACCTCGGCGGTGAGCACCTCCGCCGGCGTTCCCCGCGCGACGATGCGGCCCCGGGCCATCGCGACCAGGTGCTGCGCGTACCGGCCCGCCATCCCGAGGTCGTGCAGCACCATGACCACCGTGGTGCCCTGGGTACGGTTCAGCTCGGCCAGCAGCTCCAGGACGTCCAGCTGGTGCGCCACGTCGAGGAAGCTGGTGGGCTCGTCGAGCAGGAGGATCTCGGGCTCCTGCGCCAGGGCCATCGCGATCCACACCCTCTGCCGCTGGCCACCCGACAGCTCGTCCAGGCGGCGGTCCACGAGCTCCGCGGTCTCGGTGGCGCGGAGCGCCTCGTCCACCGCGAGGTCGTCGTCCCGGCGCCAGGTGCGCAGCAGGCCCGAGTGCGGGTGCCGCCCGCGCGCGACCAGCTCGCCCACCGTGATGCCCTCGGGCGCGTCCGGCTGCTGCGGCAGGAGACCGAGCGTGCGGGCCACCTCGCGCGTGGGGATGCGCTGGATGTCCCGCCCGTCGAGCAGGACGGCGCCGCCGCGCGGCCGCATCACGCGCGCGAGGCCGCGCAGCAGCGTCGACTTGCCGCAGGCGTTCGGGCCGACGATCGCGGTGACGGCGTGCGCGGGCACCGCGAGGTCGAGATCGCCGACGACCGTGGTGTCGGCATAACCCAGCCGGAGTCCCCGTGCGGCGAGACGGGGCGCGGGATCCGTCACCGCCGCCCCCGGCGACCCTCGGTCGCGAGCAGCCACAGCAGGTAGGGCGCGCCCACGGCGCCGGTGACGACGCCGACGGGGACCTGGGTGCCGCCCGGGACCAGGTGGAGCGCGGCCAGGTCCGCGCCCGCCACCAGCAGCATCCCGGCCAGGACCGAGGCGCCGAGCGCGGGCCCGTCATCGCCCGCGAGGCTGCGGGCGATCGCGGGGGCGACGAGCGCCACGAACGCGACCGGCCCGGCCGCCGCGGTCGCGACGGAGGCGAGCGCCACGCCGGTGACGATCACCGCCGTCCGCGCGCGCGTCACGCGCACCCCGAGTCCCGCGGCCAGCGGGTCGCCCAGGGCGAGGGCCCGCAGGGGGCGCGCAACGAGGAATCCGGCGGGCAGCAGCACCCCCAACGCGAGCGCGATCACCGCGATCTCGCCCCACCGGGCGCTTCCCACGCTGCCCACGAGCCAGACGAGGGCGGTCCGCGCGTCGCGGACGTCGCTGCGCGTCAGCAGATAGTTGAGCAGGGCCGCGGCGAGCGCGGCCACCGCGACGCCCGTCAGCACGAACCGGTGCCCGGCGAGACCGCCGCGCCAGGCGAGCGCTCCGATGGCGGCGGTGGCGGCGAGGCCCCCGAGGAACGCGGCGAGCGACACCGCGGCGCCCGAGAGGCCCAGGACGATGAGCGCGTAGACGGCGGCGACCGAGGAGCCCCAGGTCACGCCCACCACGTCGGGGGCCGCCAGGGGGTTGCGCAGCGCCGTCTGGAACAGGGCGCCCGCTGCGCCGAGTGCCGCCCCTACCAGGAGCCCCAGCACGAGCCGCGGAAGGCGCAGCTCGCGGACCACGAACAGGTCGCCCGCGTCGCCCCGGCCGGCGAGCGCCCGGGCCACGTCCGGCGGCGCCACCGCGTACGCACCGAGGCACAGCGCGGCGACCGCAACCGCGACGGTCAGCGACACCAGCAGGGCCGTGCTGCGCAGCGCCCGGCGCCGGCGGCGCGCCCGGCCGGCGGCGAGCAGCGGGACGCGCGCGGCGAGGGGATGCGTGCTCACGCGCGCCGCATCGCCGGAGACCGGACCACCGCGATCATCACCGGGGCGCCGACGACGGCGATCACCAGCCCCGCCTCCATCTCACCGGGCGGGGCCAGGAACCGGCCGGCGACGTCGGCCGCCAGCACCAGGGCCGGCCCGAGCACCAGCGCGTAGCGCAGGACCCAGCGGTGGTCGGCGCCCGCCAGCCGCCGGGCGGCGTGCGGGGCCACCAGGCCGACGAACGCGAGCGGACCCGCCAGCGCGGCGGCCGACCCGCACAGCAGCACCACCGCGGCCGCCGTCAGCGCCCGGGTGCGGCCGACGCGGTGGCCGAGGCCCCGCGCGACGTCGTCGCCGAGGGCGAGGGCGTCGAGGCCGCGGCCGAGGGCGAGCGCCAGCGCCGCCCCCGTGAGGAGGAACGGCAGCAGCGACGCGAGCGCGCCGGCGTCGCGGCCGACGAGCGAGCCGACCACCCAGAAGCGGTACCGGTCGAGGGTCTCGACGTCCCCGAGGAGGATGGTGGTGGTGATCGAGGTCAGGGCCGCGGTGACGGCCACCCCCGCCAGGGTGAGCCGGGTCGGCGCCGAGGGACCGCGCCCCATCGCCGTGACCCCGTGCACCACCAGACCCGCCACCAGCGTGCCGGCGAACGCGAACCAGATGTAGCCGACGGGACTCGCGACGCCGAGCCAGGTGATCGCCGCGACGACGCCGAGGCAGGCGCCGGCGTTGAGCCCCAGCAACCCGGGGTCGGCGATCGGGTTCCGGGTCGCGGCCTGGATCAGCGTGCCGGCGAGCCCGAGGGCCGCCCCCGCCGCGAGGCCGATCAGGGTGCGGGGGAGTCGCAGCTCCCGCACCACCATGTGATCGGCGTCCCCGGGCCGGGGGGCCACGAGCGCCTCCACGACCGTGCCGGGCGACATCCCGCGCGTCCCGAGCGCGAGCGAGGCGGCCACGACGCACGCCAGCACGAGCCCCGCCGCCGCGAGGCCGGCGGCGTGCCCGCCCGTCCCGCGTGCCGGGCGGGCGCCCGGCAGCCGTCCATCCCTCGGCCGCCCACCGGCCGCGGGCCGCGCGCCGGGCCGGGTGGCGGTGGCGGTCACGACGCCGCGTCCGCCCGCCGGGCCGCGTCCGACAGCAGGCCCACGTACCGCTCGAGGCCCCAGGTCAGCGACAGCGCGGTGGGGGGCGACACGGCCGCCACGAACTCCTTGCCGATCACCTCGGCCACCGCACCGCGGCGCACCTGCGGCATCGCCCGCCCGTGCGGTGAGCGCAGGAACGCCCGCGACAGCGCCGGGGTGTCGGCGAAGCTCACCAGGATGTCGCTCTCGAGCGCGTCGGTCCGCTCGGTGCTGAG
>DATMJR010000169.1:0-7530 GCA_035553775.1 Miltoncostaeaceae bacterium
GCCGCCCGCGGTGACCACGCGCGCCCCCTCCTGCCCGGTGCCGAACCTGGCGGTCCGCCTGTCGGGCGGCTCGGGCATGGCCGGGGCCCGCACCTCCGTCCTGGTGCAGCTGCGCAACCGCTCGCAGACGACCGCCGCACGCCACGTCGTGCTGCGGTACCGGCTGCCGGCCGGCGCCACGCTGGCCTCGCTGCCGGCCGGCTCCCGCCTGACCGGGGGCGTGCTGGTGCACCGGATCGCGGCGATCGGGCCGCGCGGCGGGCGCGACCTGCGCATCCCGCTGCGGCTCGCGAAGGACGCCACCGGGACCGCGCGCCACCACGCGACGGTCACGGCGGAGTGCGGCGGCGGCAAGAGCACCCGCGCCACCGTGCGGATGCGGGCCCTGCCGGTGCAGGTGCAGCCGGCCGTCGCGGGCTGACGCCCCCCGGTGACCCGCGGCCCCGGCCCGCCTCGGCGGGTGCGGGGCCGCGGCGCGCGCGGGCCCGTCCGCCGGGAGCGGTGCGATAGCCTTCAGGGTCGCGCACGTCAACGACGAGGGAGTCCTCTGTGACCGCAGCACCCGACCCGTTCAAGGCCCGCGACACGCTGCAGGTGGACGGCGCCTCCTACGTCATCCACCGCCTCGACGCGCTCGGGACGGACCTGGCCCGGCTCCCCGTCACGGTCCGGGTGCTGCTCGAGAACGTGCTGCGCAACGTCGGCCGTGGGTTCGTCACCGAGGACGACGTGACCGCGCTGCGCGACTGGCGGCCCAACTCGGGGGTCGCCTTCGAGGTGCCCTTCATGCCCGGTCGTGTGGTGCTGCAGGACTTCACCGGGGTGCCGTGCGTCGTCGACCTGGCCGCGATGCGCGACGCCATGACCCAGCTCGGCGGTGATCCCAGCCGCATCAACCCGCTGGTGCCCGCCGACCTGGTGATCGACCACTCGGTGCAGGTGGACCGGTTCGGCGACGCGCAGGCCTTCGAGCGCAACGTCGAGATCGAGTACGAGCGCAACGGCGAGCGGTACCAGCTGCTGCGCTGGGCCCAGCAGGCCTTCGAGGGCTTCCGCGTGGTGCCCCCGGGCATGGGCATCGTGCACCAGGTCAACCTCGAGCGGCTCGCGCCGGTCGTCGACGCCCGCGAGGTCGACGGGGAGCTTGTGGCCTTCCCCGACACCCTCGTCGGTACCGACTCGCACACCACGATGATCAACGGCATCGGCGTGCTCGGCTTCGGGGTGGGCGGCATCGAGGCCGAGGCCGTCATGCTCGGTCAGCCCCTGTCGCTGCCGACGCCGGTCGTGGTGGGCCTCAAGCTCACCGGCGCCCTGCCGGCGGGCGCCACCGCCACCGACCTCGTGCTGACGGTCACCGAGCTGCTGCGGAAGCACGGGGTGGTGGGCAAGTTCGTGGAGGCGTACGGCGCCGGCCTGTCGTCGCTGAGCCTGGCCGATCGCGCGACCATCGCCAACATGTCGCCGGAGTTCGGCGCCACCGCGACGCTCTTCCCGGTGGACGCCGAGACCCTGCGGTACATGGAGGTCACGGGCCGCCCCGCGGACGTCATCGCCCGCACCGAGGCCTACAGCCGGGCCCAGGGCCTCTTCCGCACCGACGAGACCCCCGACCCGGAGTACGACGAGCAGGTCGAGCTCGACCTCTCCACCGTGGTGCCCAGCCTGGCGGGCCCGCGGCGGCCGCAGGACCGGGTCGTGCTCGGCGAGGTCGCCGGGTCGTTCCGGGAGAACTACCCGCAGGGCCTCGAGGCGAACGGCGCCGGCCCGCACTACCACGAGGTCGAGGTCACCGTGGACGGGGAAACCTTCCCCCTGTCCAGCGGCAAGGTGGCGATCGCGGCGATCACCAGCTGCACCAACACCTCGAACCCGTCGGTGATGCTCGGCGCGGGCATCCTGGCCAAGAAGGCCGTGGAGCGCGGGCTCAGCGTGCCCCCGTGGGTGAAGACGTCCCTGGCGCCGGGCTCGCGGGCCGTGACCGGCTACCTCGAGAAGGCGGGCCTCACCGAGTACCTCGACCGCCTGCGCTTCGACCTGGTCGGCTACGGCTGCACGACGTGCATCGGCAACTCCGGCCCGCTGCCCGAGCCGGTCACGGAGGCGATCGACCGCGAGGGCCTGGTCGCGGCGGCCGTCCTCTCCGGGAACCGGAACTTCGAGGGCCGCATCCACCCGCACGTGCGCGCCAGCTACCTGGCATCACCGCCGCTGGTGGTGGCCTACGCGCTCGCCGGGCGCGTGGACGTGGACCTCACCACCGAGCCCATCGGCACCGGCTCCGACGGTACGCCGGTGTACCTGCGCGACATCTGGCCCACTCCGGAGGAGATCCAGGAGGCGATGCGGGCGAGCATCTCCTCGGAGCTCTTCTCGTCCAGCTACGAGACCGTGTTCACGGGCGACGAGCGGTGGCAGAACCTGCCCGTCCCGGCCGGCGACACCTACGCCTGGGACCCGGACTCCACCTACGTGCAGAACCCGCCGTTCTTCCGCGACCTCTCGCCCGAGCCCGGGCAGATCTCGGACGTCACCGGCGCCCGTGCGCTGGCGGTGCTCGGCGACTCGGTCACCACCGACCACATCTCGCCGGCGGGTTCCATCCCCTCCACCTCGCCCGCCGGGCGCTACCTGCAGGAGAACGGCGTGCAGCCGCGCGACTTCAACTCCTTCGGGTCGCGCCGCGGCAACCACGAGGTGATGATGCGCGGCACCTTCGGCAACATCCGCCTGCGCAACTCCCTCGCCGAGGGCAAGGAGGGCAACTGGACCACGCACCTCCCCAGTGGGGAGCTGACCAGCGTCTACGAGGCCTCCATGCGCTACCAGGAGGAGGGCATCCCGCTGGTGATCCTCGCCGGGTCGGAGTACGGCACGGGGTCCTCGCGCGACTGGGCCGCGAAGGGGACCCTGCTGCTGGGCGTCCGCGCCGTGATCGCCAAGTCGTTCGAGCGCATCCACCGCGGCAACCTGGTGGGCATGGGCGTGCTGCCGCTGCAGTTCCTGCCCGGCGAGGGCGCCGAGGAGCTGGGGCTGACGGGCCGGGAGACCTTCGAGATCGGGGGCCTCACCGGTATGCAGCCGCGCCAGACCCTGACGGTGCGCTACACCCGGGAGGACGGCTCGTCCGGGGAGTTCCAGGCCCTGTCGCGCATCGACGGGCCCACCGAGCTCACCTACCTGCGCAACGGCGGCATCCTGCCGACCGTGCTCCGGCGCCTGTACGCCGAGAGCCGGGGCTGACCCGACGGGGGCGGGGCACCCCGCCCCGCCCCCGTCGATGTGACAGCGGCCGGCGCGTGCGTCGGCCGCACCCGGGAACCCCGGAGGGACACGACCCGAGGGGGAGCCATGAGCGGATCACCGGAGCCGGGCGGATCGCCGGAGGCGGGCTTCGACCCGACGCCCGAGGAGGCGTCGCGGGCGCGCGAGGCGCGGGCGGACGCCCAGCGGCGCGCGGGTGCCCACGACATCGGGGGGCGCGACACGGAGCACCCCGAGGACGCGCCGCCACGTGCCACGACCGCCTTCGGCGGCGGACCCGCCGCCGCCTCGTAGGGACCGCCGGGGGGCCGGCGCCGTTCCCGGCGCCGCCCCCCACGGGGCATCAGCCGAAGCGGCCGGTGATGTAGTCCTGCGTGCGCTTGTCGGCCGGCGCGCGGAAGATGCGCTCGGTGGTGTCCGACTCGGCGAGCACGCCGTAGCGGCCACGGTCGTCCTGGACCACGGTGAAGAACGCCGTGCGGTCCGAGACGCGGGCGGCCTGCTGCATGTTGTGCGTGACGATGACGATCGTGTACTGCTCGCGCAGGTCGCGCATGAGCTCCTCGATCGCCAGCGTCGAGATCGGGTCGAGCGCCGAGCAGGGCTCGTCCATCAGGATGACCTCGGGCTGCACCGCGATCGCCCGTGCGATGCACAGGCGCTGCTGCTGCCCGCCGGAGAGCGCGAACGCATCGTCGTCGAGCTTGTCCTTGACCTCGTCCCACAGCGCCGCGCGCCGGAGGACCTCCTCGATGCGGTCGGGGCTCGCCTTGATGCCGTTGACCTTCATGCCGAAGGCCAGGTTCTCCCGGATGGTCTTCGGGAACGGGTTCGGCTTCTGGAAGACCATCCCGATGCGCCGGCGCACGTCGACCGCGTCGACGTCGGTGGCGTACATGTCCTCGCCGGCGTACCAGATGTCGCCGCTCACCCGGGCCCCGGGGATGAGGTCGTTCATCCGGTTGAGGCAGCGCAGGAACGTGGACTTCCCGCACCCTGAGGGACCGATCAGCGCGGTGATCTCATTGCGGCGGATCGCCAGGTTGACGCCCGTCAGCGCCAGCGACCTCCCGTACTGCACCGAGACGTCGTGGCAGTCGAACACCGTGGGGCCGTCGACGAGCTCGCGCGCCCCGGCGTTCTCCACCTCCATCGCCGGGATGCGGTTCTCGGCGTGCTGGGACACCTCGCCCCCGATCCTGCTGTTGCTGGACAACGGTCTCCTCCCCCCTACCAGCGGCGGGTGTAGCGGTTCCTCAGCCAGATGGCGAGGAGGTTCATGACGATCAGGCTGGCGATCAGGACGATGATGCCGGTCGCGGCGAGGTCGAGGAACGCCTGCTGCGGCCGGTCCGCCCAGCTGTAGATCTGGAGCGGCATCGCGAACAGGGGCTGCGCGTCGGCCTCCAGGGGATTGAGGGACGGCTCGCGCGTGGCGTACGTTACCCCACCCACCACGATGAGGGGCGCGGTCTCGCCGATGGCCCGCGACAGGGCCAGGATCGACCCGGTGAGCATCCCCGGGAGCGCGGCGGGGAAGACCTGCCGCATCACCGCCTGAAGACGGGTGGCGCCCAGCGCCATCGCACCCTGCTCGATCGAGACGGGCACCGCGCGGACCGCCTCCCGGGCGCTGATGATGATGATCGGCAGCACCAGCACGCCCAGCGTGAGGCCTCCGGCCAGCAGGGACTTGCTGAAGCCCATGATCGCGACGAACAGCGCCAGCCCGAGCAGGCCGTAGATGATGGACGGAACCGCCGCGAGGTTGGAGATGTTCACGTCGAGCACGTGGTTGACGGGCGGGCCCACCCGCACCCACACCCGGCTCCAGGCGAGGCGGACCTGCGCGAACGCCATGCCGGGCCCGCCGGCTCCGGCCGCGCGGCGCTCGGCGATGCGGCGCTCGCGGCGGCGCAGCTTGGCCTCGAGGTCGTCCCGGGTGCGCGAGGCGAACTTCTCCAGGTACAGGGCGGCCGCGAAGCCGACCGGGATCGCCACCAGGACGGTGTAGAACATCAGCACCAGCGTGCCCTTGAGCGCCGAGATGAAGCCGGCGCGGGCGGGGTTGCTGGAGGGGCGGGACGTGATGAAGTCCCAGCTCAGGTTGCCGAGGCCGTTGCTGAGGATCGAGATGAACAGCCAGGCGAGCGCGGCGAGCGCGATGCCCAGCGCCGTCAGCAGCAGGCCGTGGAAGACGGCGTCGCCCGGCCGCCCGCGCTTCTTGGCGAGGGGGCGGTGGGCGGTCGCCGCGACGGGCAGTTCTGCGGATCCGGTGGTCACGGGCGCCTACTGGTAGATGGTGCGGTAGCGGCGCACGAGCGCGACCGCCACGAGGTTGATGAGGAGCGTCACCACGAAGAGCACCGCACCGATCGCGAAGATCGACTCGTAGATGGTGCTCCCGCGCACCGCCTCCCCCTTCGACACCTGCACGATCACCGCCGTGATGGACTGCGCCGGGTCACGGGGGTCCGCGGTGAGGTTGGGCTGCACGCCGGCCGCAAGGGTGACCGCCATGGTCTCGCCCACCGCCCGGGAGATCGCGAGCACGATCGACGCCATCACGCCCGAGAGAGCCGCCGGCAGCACGATGCGGGTGGACACCACCCGGCGGGTGGCCCCCAGCCCGAAGGCGCCCTCGCGCATCGAGCGCGGCACGGCGCGCAGCGCGTCCTCGGAGAGCGAGGCGATCGTCGGGGTGATCAGCAGCCCCACGACCACGCCCGCCGAGAGCATGCTGTAGATGCGGCCCGACTCGATCACACCGACGTTCTGGAACGCGGGGGTGATCGATTCCAGCGCGAAGTAGCCGAGCACGATCGTCGGCATGCCGGCCAGCAGTTCCAGGATCGGCTTGACGACGCGGCGGAGCCGCTCGGGCGCGTACTCGGAGAGGTAGATCGCCGAGCCGAGGCCGACGGGGATGGCCACGAGGGCGGCGATGGCCGCGATCTGCAGGGAGGCGGCCAGCAGCGGGAGCACGCCGAACTGGTCGTTGACCGGGAACCAGTCCGTCCCCGTGAAGAAACCGACGACGCTGACCTCGCGCCAGAAGCCGGAGCCCTCGTTGAAGAGGGTGAAGACGATGCCGGCGGTGACGAGCAGCGACACGACGCCGGCGGCGCCCAGCAGGAGGAGGACGACCCCCTCCAGCGGACGCCGCCGGCCGGCGCGAATGCCCCCCGGTGACGGGGAGAGCGTGCTCACGAGGTGGTGGTCCCCTCCGTCCCGGCGCCGGTGGTGGTGCCGTCGCCGCCCGCCAGGGCCTGCTCGAGCTCCTGGAGGTCCTCGTCGAGCGAGTCCTGCGGCGCCGGCACGAACTGCTGCTCCTCGGCCAGGCGCGTGGAGTTCTCGAGGTAGTACCGCACGAACCCGGAGACCTCGGGGCGCTGGAGCGCCTCGTTGTTCACGTAGATGTAGAGCGGCCGCGACAGCGGGTAGCTGCCATCGGTGATCGCCTCGGCGCTCGGGGCGACGCCGTCCAGCGTGCAGGCCTGCAGCGTCTCCTGGTTCTCCTCGAAGTACGAGAACCCGAAGTAGCCGAGGCCGCCCGGGGACCCGGTGACGGCGCGGACGGTGTTGTTGTCGTCCTCGGAGGCCGCGTAGTCCTGCCGCGGCTGGAGGACCTCACCCGAAGCGTCCTTGCCCAGGACCTCCTCGTTGAAGAAGTCGTAGGTACCGGACTGGCTCCCCGCCCCGGCGAGCGCCATGGGCACCGACGAGTAGTTGCCGCCCGGGATCTGCTCCCAGTTGTTGATGCGCGAGTTCGGCTGCCAGATCGCCTTCAGCTGGTCCAGGGTGAGGCGGCACTCCCCGATGGGTGCGTCCTTCGGCGTCACGAGGGTGATGCCGTCCGAGGCGATGCGGAACTCGGTGTACTGGACGCCGCCCTGCCGGCAGGCCTGCGCCTCGTCGTCCTTGATCTCGCGGGAGGCGTTGGAGATCTGCGACTCGCCCTTGCAGAACACCTCGAAACCGCCACCGGTGCCCGACTGGCGCACGTCGATGTTGACGCCGGCGTTCTCCTCGTTGAACGCTTCCGCAGCCGCCGAGCTGAGCGGCGCGACGGTCGAGGAGCCGTCGATCAGGATGTTGCCCGAGAGGTCCCCGCCTCCGCCGTTGCCGGAGCCGGAGTCGTCGTCGTCTCCGCACCCGGCGAGGACACCGAGGGCAAGGGGGGCGCAGGCGAGGGCGAGTGCGAGGCGTCGGCGTCGCGAGGTCATGCGGTCTCCTGGGTGGGGGAGCCCCGGGGCCTCGCAGGGG
>DATMJR010000170.1:0-5664 GCA_035553775.1 Miltoncostaeaceae bacterium
GCGGCATCCTCGCGCAGCTGGGCCTGCAGGCCCCCGCGGCCGGTGATGTTGGCGGCGCCGCAGCGCGCGCCGAGCCGCACGGCATCCATGAGCGCGTCGCCGCGGGCGAGGCCGACCGTGAGCCCCCCGGCGAAGCTGTCGCCGCACCCGTAGGAGTCCACCGGCACGCCGGGGGGCGGCACGGCCTCCCACGTGTCCTCGCCGCCGTCCGCCCGCACGATGCCGCCGTCCGCCCCCCGCGTCCACACCGCCGCCCCGACCGGCGCCGGCAGCGCGTCCGGGTCGACCGACTCGTCGGGGTCGTCGTCACTGCCGACGACGACGTCCACCGGCTGGGCGGCCTCGCGCAGCACCTCGCGCCGGCGGCTGTGCACCACCAGCCGGGGCGCGCGCCGGGCGAGGGCCAGCGTGGCCGCGTCGCGGCCGGTGAAGTAGACGGCGTCCACGTCGGCCAGGTCGTCCCAGCCCAGGTCGTCGGCCGCGAGGGGGTGGATGGTGGTCCCCACCACGGCGATCGCACGGTCGCCGCTCGGGCCCACCGCGCTCAACGCCCGGGTCTGCCCCTCCGCCCGCAGCGCCGCCCGCACCTCGATGCCGATCCCCTCCAGCTCGATGCGCGCCCGGTGACCCCAGTGGTCGTCGCCCAGTGCGGTCAGGAACAGGCAGCGCGCGCCGAGCTTGGCGATCTGCGCGGCCGCGATCGCGCCGCCGCCGCCGGGCTCCTCGATAGGCGCGGTGAGGTAGGAGATGCGCCCGGCGGCGGGCATCCGGCCGAGCACGTGGGAGATCCACTCCACGTGCCCGACCACCGCGACGGTGGGGCGGCGGCGGGCGGCGATCACGCCGCCGGCACGAGCCGCGCCGGCGCACCGACGGCCCGCAGCGCCTCGGGCACCTCCACCGAGCCGTCCTGCTGCTGGTGGGTCTCCAGGAGCGCGATGATCGTCCGCCCGACCGCGGTGGCCGTGCCGTTGAGGGTGTGCACGGGAACGGTCTGCCCGCCCGCCTTCACGCGCGCGTTGAGCCGGCGCGCCTGGTAGTCGGTGCAGTTCGAGCAGGAGGTGAGCTCGCGGTACCGCTCCTGCCCGGGCAGCCATGCCTCGAGGTCGAACTTGCGGGCCGCGGACGCGCCCAGGTCGCCCACCGCCACGTCGAGCACCCGGTACGCGATGCCGAGGCCGGTCAGGATCTCCTCCTGCACCGCGAGGATGCGGAGGTGCTCCGCGTGGGAGTCCTCGGGCCGGGTGAACGTGAACATCTCGACCTTGTCGAACTGGTGCACGCGGAAGATGCCCCGCGTGTCCCGGCCGGCGGCGCCCGCCTCGCGCCGGAAGCAGGTGGACATGCCGGCCAGCCGCAGGGGCAGGGCCTCCTCGGTGAAGGTGCGGTCGAAGCCCAGCCCGGCCAGGGGCACCTCGGAGGTGCCCACCAGGAACAGGTCGTCATCCGCCAGCGCGTAGATCGACGAGCGGTCGGTGGGGAAGAAGCCGGTGCCGTACATCGCCTCCTCGCGCACGAGGACGGGGGGCACGACCGGCGTGAACCCGTGCCGCTCCACCACGTCGACGGCGTAGGTGACGAGGGCCAGCTGCAGTCGCGCGAGCGGGCCGACGAGGTAGGCGAAGCGGGCCCCCGAGACGCGCGCGGCCTGCTCCAGATCGAGGCCCCCGAGGCCCTCGGCGATCTCCACGTGGTCGCGCACCGGGAAGGCGAACCGTGGGGGCTCCCCGGCCGTGCGGACCACGACCGAGTCCTCCTCGCCGCCGTCCGGGGCCTCGTCCTCGGCGAGGTTCGGCAGCGCGGCGAGCACCTCGTCGCGCGTGCCCTCGGCCTCGCGCAGCACGGCCTCGTCGCGCGCCAGCGCCTCCCCCATCTCCCGGGCCGCCTGCTCCTCGGCGCCGCTGTCGCGCCCGGCGCGCCGCGCCTCGCCGATGGCCTTCGACGCCCGGGTGCGTGCCGCGCGCGCCTCCTCGACGCGCGTCCGCAGGGCGCGCGCCTCGCGGTCCAGCGCGATCACCCGGTCGAGCGCGTCGGTGGGGCCGCGCCGCGCCAGCGACCGACGGACGCGCTCGGGGTCCGAGCGGATGAGCCGCAGGTCGAGCAGGTCCTACTGCCCCTGCGCGCCCTCGCGCTCGGCGTCGAGCGCCGTGCGCACCTCGTCGACGTCGTCGCCGAACACGAACGCCCGTCGCAGCCCGGTGATCTCGAAGACCCGGCGCAGCCGCCGGTGCGGGCAGACCAGTCCGAGCTGACCGCTGCCCGAGCGCGTCTGGTTGAGCAGGCTCACGAGCGCCCCGAGGCCGCTGGAGTCGAGCAGCGTGACCTCGCTGAGGTCGACGACCAGGCGGCTGTCGCCGACGTCGACCGACTCGATCTCCTGCCGGAAGCCCGCGACCGTGTAGATGTCGAGCTCGCCGGCGAGCACGACCAGGACGAGGTCGGGGGCACTCTCGGTGCGGACGTCGAGGGGCACACCGCCACCATACCCGCCCGCCGGGGACGGCGATCGGCGCCGCCGGGAGGAACCGGCGGTCTCAGCGGCCGGCGAGGAAGCGGGGGAGCCCCGCCGCGCGGGCGACGATCTTGAGGCCGGCCGCGCCGCGCGCGGGGTCGAGTACCACGCGGCGGAGCAGCAGCCGGTCGTCGGCCTGCGCGTTGACCCCGGTCACGGTCGTGACGGCGGCGGCGTAGCCGGCCGCGGCCGCCGCCGCGAGGGTGTGCCCGTCCTGGTCGCCGGGCTGGCCGTTGGGGTAGGCGAGCACCTCGGCCGGCACCCCGAGCTCGTCCTGCAGCCGCCGGCGGGTCGCGGCGAGGTCCTCGCGCTGCGCGGCGGGGGTCTCCCGCGCCAGGATCGCGTGCGAGGACGTGTGCGCCCCGACCTCCATGCGGGCGGCGAGATCGCGGGCCTCGTCCCAGTCCATGAACAGGCGGTCCATGCCCGGGTCCCCCTCGGGGTCGAACGCCTCGGCGACGTCGGCGACCAGGCGCTCGCGGGTGATCCGGTCGGCACGCTTGACGCGGGCGACGAAGGCCGCCAGAGCCGGCTGAGCGACGTCGCCGGCCACGATGCGCCCCTCCTCGACGTCCACGTGCGGGGCGCGGGCGTTGCGGACCGCCCACGGCAGCACCTCCCACCACGCCGCGGTCGTGCGGTCGAGCAGCCCCGGCACGAGGTAGAAGCTGGCGGGCACCCCCATGCGCTCGAGCGCCGGCACGGCGTCGCGCAGGTTGTCGCGGTACCCGTCGTCGAAGGTCAGCGCGATCGGCCGGCGGGGCACGCGGCGCCCCGCGGCCAGGTCGGCGAGGTACGCGCCGAGCCGGACGATCGTGCCCATCCGGCGCAGCAGGCGCACCTGCGCGACGAGCCCGTCAAGCCCGTGCCCGGGCGGATCGGGCCAGCACCAGGTCGGCGCCACGTTGTGGTAGCCGACGACCAGGAGACGGGCCCCCAGGGGCCGCGCCGGCGGATGGTGCACGACCTCGCCCATGAGCGCGACCGTATCAGCAGAACCTGCAGACGGGACACCGCGCGCCCCGCGGGGCGTCACCTCCGTACCGTCGGCGTCCGCCGCGTCCCGCCGCATCCCCGATGCCATCGGCAGGGCGGCCGCCGGGGATGACCCCCGGCGGCTCAGCGCGTCAGCGGAAGCCCCAGCGCCGGCTGGCGATGAAGTTCACCGGCAGCAGCACGCCGGCGACCGCGAGCTGGTTGAGCGCCACGGGGCCGAATCCGACCGTCTCGACCACCATGTACAGCATGCTGAGGTTGAGCACGGCCATGCTCAGCTGCACGGCCGCGAATGCGGAGAGCTGCAGCAGCACGTGCCGCTCGCCCCGGCCGAACGTCCACGTGCGGTTGATCGAGAAGTTGGTGACGATCGCGCAGGCGAACGCCGTGGAGGCGGCCGTCATGTAGTGCACGCCCGCCTGCATGAAGGCGAAGGTGAGACAGAGGTAGACCGCGGACGCGAGCCCACCGACCGCGGCGAAGCGCATGAACCGGAGGACGGTGGCGATGCCACCGACGCGGTCGACGAGCCCGCCGCGGACGACGCCGGCCCGGAGGATCGGGGCCTCCAGCGTGGTGGCGTCGGCGGCAGGGGGAGGGGGAGGAGTCATTGCGACGAGGCTACCCCCGTGTGCCCACCGGGCACCCCCCCCGCCGGGCCAGCGGACCACTCGACCCGGGTCGAGGATTCCAGAGGTTCCGAGAGGGGGAACACCGCGCGCAGCCCCCACCCGTCGGGGCGCCGCCACCGCCCGTCCGATCTACGACACGGGGCGCACGAAGCGGAAGTCCGCCGCGTACTGGGCGCCGTCGGAGAGGCGCAGCACCAGCCGCCGGCAGGTTCCCGCCCACCGGCGGTCGGTCCGCCAGGGCAGCACGTAGCGGCGCAGGCGCCCGTCGAAATAGACGACGCTGCGCTTGGCGCTCAGCACGGGCGCCTCCGCGCCCTGCGGAGCCCCGTCCCCGCACGCCACCCGCTGCGAGACGGCCGGTGCGACGGGGGCCAGCACGTCCTCGCCCCGGTCGGCGCCGAGGTCGAACTGCACGTTCACGCGGCCCCCGGCGGTCGCGCGCGTGAGGCGCGGCACGGGCGGCGGCGACGGGAAGCCGCCGAACGGGAACACGACCCGGAACGCGACCCCGGCCTCGGCCGTGTTGCCCGCCGCGTCGCGCGCGGACCAGCTCCAGGTGCGCCCGCCGACGGCGGACGTGTCGACGGGGCTGCCGCTGGGTCGGGGCCCGGCGCACTCCACCACGCCGGCGATGTCGTCCGCACAGGAGTAGAGCAGCGTCACGGGTTCGCCGAGGCGGTAGGCGGCACCCGCCGCCGGGGTCTCCACCGCGATCCGCGGGGGCGCGGTGTCCCGCCGCACCTCGACGCGACCGGTGGCCTCGCCCCCCTCGCTTGTCGCGGTGCACTCCAGGACCCGTCCCGCGGTGTCGTCGCGCACCACCAGCGGGGCGCAGCCCGGACCGGGCACGGGGGGCGACTCGTCGTCCGCGACCGTCCAGGCGACGGTGACGTCGCCCCGGTACCAGCCGGCATCCCCCGCCGGTCCGGTCACCGACGGCGTGATCCGGGGCGGCGTGGTGTCGCGGGGCGGCGGCGGAGTGACGGCGCGCACCTCCACCGCTCCCACATCGCACGCGGCGCCCTGCGGCCGCGCGAGACCCCGCTGGTCAGCGGGCAGGCACTCCGCGTCGGCCGCCGCGTCGCGCGCCGCGCTCCCGTCGCCCGGCACGTGCACGGCGGTGCGGCCCCCGGCGGGCGCGAGGGGCCCGAGCGCGGCGGCGCCGGAGGCGCCCGGGCAGCCGGGCGCGGACGCGGCGAGGCCGCCGCCGCCGTCCTCCACGCCGCCCGCGCACGCCGGGCCCTCCGTGGCGCCCTGGAACAGGGTGTTCGCCGCACGGACGGCGCCCGCGGGCGTCACCTGCACCAGCGACGGCACCCCGGCCGGTCCCGGGGCGCCGGCGACGAGGGTGACGTGGGTCAGCGCGAGCCGGCCGCCCCCGTGCAGGGCGGCGCCGCCGCCGTTGCCCGAGACCGTCGAGTTCTCCAGGCGGGCGGTCCCCGCGTCGGCCAGCGCCGCCCCCGACGCGGCCGTGTTGCCGGTGAGCGTGGAGCCGCGGACGAGCAGCGCGCCCCGGTTGAAGAC